>CAZDNW010000057.1:0-31452 GCA_964506905.1 uncultured Candidatus Saccharibacteria bacterium | reverse complement strand
TTTTTCATTCTTCACAAAACACTTCATATAGATTATTATCTATATCATGGATAAACTATGTACATTCTGCTTCAGAAATCTTGGAGTTGGAACACGTCTTAAAATGTATGAATATATTGCGGTAAATGGCCCGAAAAATGTTTCGGAAATCACCGAATTTATAGGGTTGCGACAACCAACTGTAAGTTATCATTTGAAAGAAATGTATGAATCAGGGTTATTAAGTAAAACTCAAAAAGGTAAGTCAGTTTATTATTCAGTTAATTCGGTATGTCCACATCTTCATACTGAATGTGTAATTCAAACTAAAAATGTTAAAAATTAAAAATTTGTACGCAAATAGAGATAATAAAGAAATATTAAAGAGGGTAAATTTAGAAATTGCACCAAATGAGATTCACATTTTGATGGGGCCTAATGGAAGTGGTAAATCAACACTAACATATGCACTTGCAGGTCATCCATCTGTGCAAATTACCAAGGGTAATATTTTTTTAGACGATATTGATATAACAAATTTAGAACCTAATGAAAGATTGTTGTATGGTCTATTTTCTGCTTTTCAATACCCTGTTGAAATACCAGGTGTTTCTTATTTGGAATTTTTAAGGTTAGCATATAATAATGTGCAAAAGCATAAATCTAATGACGATTACCAACCAGTTTCACCTAGAAAATTTAAGAAAATTGTAGAAGAAAAAATGGCTGAACTTAATATGAGCCCAGATTTTCTAGAAAGAAATTTAAACGAAGGGTTTAGCGGAGGTGAAAAAAAGAAATCTGAAATTTTACAAATGGCAGTCTTAGAACCTAAATATGCTATTTTAGATGAAACAGATAGTGGGCTTGATGTGTCGGCATTAAAAGTTGTCTTTGAAAATGCAAAAAATTTAGCCAGAAAAAATAATGTTGGACTATTAGTAATTACACATTACAGTAGAATTTTGCAATATATTCCACCTGATTATGTTCATATTTTTGTAGATGGAAAAATAATTAAAAGCGGTGATAAAGAACTTGCTCATAAACTAGATAAACACGGTTACGAAGTTATAGTTGAAAATGTCTAAAAATATGCCTAAGTCTAATGATTCCACTAATAAAAAAATTAAAGATGATAATAACTTGAATCAGATTGCAAATGAGTATAAAGAAGGTTTTTCTATGCCTGATAATTCTGTAAAGTTTGGTAAAGGTTTAAACGAAGATATTATTCGTAAAATTTCAAGCAAAAAAAATGAACCTAAATTTATGTTAAATTTTCGACTTAAAGCATTTGAAATTTTTAAGAAAAAGCCTATGCCTAATTGGGGTGCTGATTTATCCGAAATTGATTTTGATAATTTGCATTATTATGTAAAACCAAACGAATCAAAAAAAAGATCTTGGAATGATGTACCAGATGAAATAAAAGAAACATTTGATAGGTTAGGTGTTCCAGAAGCCGAACGAAAATTTTTAGCAGGTGTAGAAGCCCAATATGATTCCGAAGTTATTTACTCTTCTATAAAAAAAGAGTTAGAAGATTTGGGTGTTATATTTTTGAGTACTGACGAGGCGCTACAAAAATACCCAGAGTATTTTGAAGAATATTTTTCAAAAGTTGTTTCACCAAACGATAATAAATTTGCTGCATTAAATAGTGCAGTTTGGTCAGGCGGTTCGTTTATTTATGTTCCACCAAATACTAATGTCCAAAAGCCACTGCAAGCTTATTTTAGAATTAACGCACGCAACATGGGGCAATTTGAGAGAACGCTAATTATTATAGATAAAAATTCATATGCAAATTATGTAGAAGGTTGTTCTGCACCAATGTATTCAGAGTATTCTTTACATGCAGCGGTTGTAGAAGTAATTGTTAAAGAAAATTCTAGATTTAGATATACAACAATTCAAAATTGGTACACAAATGTTTATAACTTAGTAACAAAAAGGGCATTTGCTTATAAAAATGCAACAATGGAATGGGTTGATGGTAATTTTGGATCTAAAGTTACAATGAAATATCCGGCTGTTTATCTGTTAGAAGAAGGTGCTAAAGGGGAAGTCTTAACTTTAGCTTTTGCAAAAGATGGGCAACATCAAGATACTGGTGCAAAAATGGTACATCTAGCACCTAACACATCTTCAAGAGTGATTTCTAAATCAATTTCAAAAGGCAATGGTAGAGCAGGTTATAGAGGATTAGTAAAAATTGTAAAGCGTGCAAAAAAGGTTAAATCTAATGTTGAATGCGATGCGTTGTTACTAGATAAAAATTCTAGAACAGATACTTATCCTTATATAAAGGTAGAAAATAATAAAGTGAAAATAGGTCATGAGGCAAGCGTATCTAAAGTAGATGAAGAACAGTTGTTTTATCTAATGAGTAGGGGGTTATCAAAAGATGAAGCTTCAGCATTAATTGTTAACGGATTTATTGAACCGATAATAAAAGAGTTGCCAATGGAATATGCATTTGAATTAAATAGATTAATTGAGTTAGAAATGGAAGGGAGCGTAGGTTAATTATGAAAGTAATAAATTTAAATTCCATAAAAACAAAAAGAGAAAAAATAATAGTTAAGAATAACTTAGATTTGTTTTTAATTGCATACGATACATTTGATTATGATTTAGAAGTGGTATTAGAAAACAAAAATTCAAAGTCAAATATATTAGGTTTGATATTAGGAAATCAGTCTAAAACTTTTAACTTAAAAATCTACACACGACATAGTGCTAAAGAAACGTTTTCGAGAGTTCATATTAAAAGTGTGTTAAGTAATAAGTCAGTTTTAAATTTTGAAGGTATGATAAGAATAGAAAAAGGAGCTTTTTTATCTGATTCTTTTTTACAAAATGATAATCTATTAATAACTTCAGATTCAATTGCAAATTCTTCACCTCAATTAGAGATATTAGCCGATGATGTAAAAGCATCTCATGGAGTAACTATAAAAGATGTTGATGATATTTATAAGTTCTATCTCATGTCTAGAGGATTAGATGAAAAGCAATCTACCGGATTAATTATTAAAGGTTTTGTAAATGATTTGTTAAGCAACTTATCAAAAAATCAAATTAAAGACTTAAATTCACAGGGGTTTAATTGTGAATTTAATTTGTGATAATTATAAACGCATATCGTTTTAAAAATTAATATGTTATTTAAAGATATAAAAAAAGAATTTAAAATTTTTAATCGCAAAATTTTTGATAAAAACTTGCATTATTTAGACAATGCAGCTACTACGCAAATTCCTGACAAAGTATTAAATGCAATTATAGAATTCGAAACTAAACACAGAGCAAATGTTAAAAGGGGTAATCACACGTTGAGCGAAGAAGCGACAAATTTATATGAAGAATCTAGAAAAATTGTTGCTGATTTTATTGGGGCTAGTGTTTCAGATGAAGTTATCTTTACAAATGGTGCGACAGATTCTTTAAATTTAGTAGCTATAGCATGGGGCGAAAAAAATATAAATGAAGGTGATGTAATATTGGTAACTGAAGTAGAACATCATTCAAATTTTGTTCCATGGTTAGAACTCGCTAAAAGAAAAAATGCAAAACTTGAAATTATAAAAGTCTCTGACGAAGGTAAATTGTTAATTGATGATTTAAATATTGATTTTTCTAAATTAAAATTGGTTTCATTCGCACATGTTTCAAATGTACTTGGTGTAGTTAACGATGTGAAAAATATTGTAAAAAACATTAAAAACAAATGTTCTAAATTTAATGTAACACCTAGATTTGTTTTAGATGGGGCTCAATCAGTTTCGCATTTTAAAGTTAATGTTAAAAGTTTAGGTGTAGATTTCTTGGTATTTAGTGGACATAAAATGTGTGGACCGTTTGGTATTGGTGGCTTGTATATAAATAGAAATATCTTTAATGAAATTGGCGAGTATAAATATGGAGGTGGAATGATAAAAGAAGTTTCTCTAACTAATGCAACTTACGGTAAAATTCCACATAAATTAGAAGCAGGTACGCCTAATATAAGTGGAGCTATTGGATTAGCTGAGGCCTGCAAATTTTTATCTGATATTGGGTTAGAAAATATATATAATCATGAGAAAAAATTAGCAAAATATTTATTAGATGAATTACAAAAGCTCAATGATGTAATAATTTATGGTCCAAAAACTTATGAAAACAAAATAGGTTTAGTTAGTTTTAATGTTATGGGAATCCCATCGCATGATTTAGCTTCAATATTAGATGTAAATGGTGTAGCAATTAGATCAGGACAACATTGTGTAATGCCATGGCATACAAGACAAACTATCTCAACAACAGCAAGAGCTAGTGTGTATTTATATAATGATGAAAAAGATGTAGACGCCTTAATAAGTGGTATTAAAAATGCCAAGGATATTTTTATTGTTTAATTAAAATATGTAAGTAATGCCTTTAATCTAGATATATTAAAGTATTTTATTACATAATCAAATATGACCAACAATCTATTGTATACAAAAGAACTAATGCATTATTTTAAGAATCAACCTTATAAAAAAGATTTGCAAAATTATGATTATTTTGGAAAGGCTTCTAATGATCATTGTGGTGATAATATTGAAGTTAAAATAAAGGTTAATGAAGAAGGTGAAATTGTTGATATAGGATATAAATCAGATGGGTGTGCAGTAAGTCAAAGTTATATGTCAATGTTAGCTGAAGATATTGTTGGACTAAATATAAGTGGTTTATTGAAGCTAAATGACAATTATGTAGAATCATTAATTGATTTAGATTTAACTCCATCTAGAAAAAATTGCGCATTGGTAGGATTAAAAGCTGTTAAAGATGCTGTAAGAAAGGATAAGTAATAAATTTTATATTTTATAATTGCTAAGTCATAATAGTTTGTTAATATAAAACCATGCCAAAAAAGAAAGTATACGCAAAACGAGACACTAATATTGGAAAGTTAATTCAAGAATATCCCAAGGCCGCAGAAATTATGACAGCATATGGGTTGCATTGTGCTGGTTGTTTTGCGAGTAATTTTGATACTATAGAAGAAGGGGCAAAAATTCATGGAATTCCAGATGATGAAATTGATGAAATGATAGATGAGATTAACACAGTTTTAAATGAAGAAGAACATACTGACGAATCTAATGGTAAGTCCACACTCAAGGTTGGCAAAATCGAGGTTGATAGAGATATATGTATAGGTGCCGGACCTTGTGAAGTATTAGCTGAAAAAACTTTTAAAGTAGATGAAAAAGGAAAAGTTGTTATAACCTTAAAAGAAGTAGAAAAAAATGGTTCAAAACAAGTTTGGAATCTAAGTGACAAAGAACAATTAAGAGATACTAATGAAGATGTATTAGATGCTGCAATGAGTTGTCCGGTTTTTGCAATTAAAATTTATGATAAAGATGGTAATTTGATATATCCAAAATAAAATATTTAAAACTAATAATGCCTATTTCAAATGCCAAAGCTAAATTAATAAGAAGAGATGAATTAACTGAAAATGTAACTGAATTAGAATTTGAAATGATTAATCCAAAAGAGCTAAATTTTAGACCTGGGCAATATATAACAATTAAAATTGATAATCAAACTAGGCGACAATACTCCATATCAAGTTCCCCTTTAAAATCAAAAAGTAAATTTACCGTAACTTATGACAAACGCCCAAATGGAATAGGGGTTAATTTCTTAAATAATTTACAGATAGATGATGAAATAGAATTTATTGGTGAAATAGGATTATTTACTTTGCCAGATAATCTATCAGAAAATATATATTTTTTTGCAACTGGCGTTGGTATTGCACCTTTAAAGTCGATGATTGAAACTTTGGTCTTATCAGGCGAATATAAAAACCATAATATACATTTAATATGGGGAACAAGGTATAAAGATTGGATTATATATGAAGATTTGTTTAAGAATTATTTGCAAAAAGGTTATATCAAAGAATATGAAATTTATTTGACAAAAGAGAAAGTCGATGGGTATAAAAATGGCAGATTAACGAATTATATCAAAAATAATGATTTTGAAAATGATAGTCAATTTTTTGTGTGCGGTTCTGGAAAAGCTATTAGTGGAATTGTTACTGCACTAAAGAAAAAGGGTATTTACGCTGAAGCTGTTTATTATGAAAAGTTTTTCTGATTTTATAAATTGAATAAGCAGGTGATTTCGACCCCCGCCTGCACAGACTATCGGCTTACAAAACCGCTAGCGCTTTCGTGTTTACAAATAAACACTTTCCCGTTTTTGACTTATTTGCTATAATACCGTGTAATATGCTTATTCCCTCGTATATACTATATGTTATGGTAGGCGCTATTGTTGGTGTTTTAGTTGGAATGGTTGGTGTTGGTGGTGGAGCAATTATGACCCCTGTCCTTATATTTATATTTAAAGTTCCAACAACAACTGCAGTTGCAACTGATTTAGTATATTCGGCTTCTACAAAGGTTTTTGCTGTGTCTTTGCATCGAAAAAGAAACGGTTTGGAAAGATGTGTTGTTAAATTTGTTAGCATAGGTGGTGTAATTGGAGCAATAATTGGCGTGTTGGTATTTACGCATAGTGAAAGTGCTTTAAATGACCAATTTGATAAAATAATTCAACTGTCGATAGGATTCTTATTGTTTTTAAGTTCAATCTTTAGCCTTTATTTAAATAAAAACCATATTTTAGAAAGACAATTAAAATTAAAAGAAAAGAAATTTGTTATTTCAAAAAATAGTCAGCGGATTATGATGGTTTTGGTTGGTTTAGTAGTTGGGATTATTGTATCAATGACGTCGGTTGGTGGGGGAACTATCATTGCTTTATTTTTATTATATGTTTGGAAGATACCCGTAAAAAGAGTAGTAGGTACTGATTTAGCAATATCACTAATAATAACACTAATTAGTTCTGTAACGCATTTGTTTGTTGGTAATGTAGATATTTTTATTATGATATTTCTAACTATTGGTGGGATAATAGGTGTTTATGTTGGTGAAATTATACACCATAGAATGTCTGGAAGACTATTAAAAATGATATTAACAATTATATTGTTAATACTTGGACTATTTATGATATATGAGTCAATCTAATACAAATTAGTTAGAATATTATATAATTGATACATGAATAACATAATAAAGTCCAAAACCTCTTTAGAAATAATAGAATATAATGAAAAGATTGTACAAAAAATTGCTGATGATTGGGTTAATATTTCTGCAGAAGTAAAAAAGGGTGAAAGCGTATTTATATTGTATGATGTTGGAGGAAGGCAACTAGCAAAGGAAGTTGGAAAATTATGTGCCCAAAAAGGTTGTAGAGTAATGTATAGAGTTCGTGAATTAGAAATGGATTCTGTGCTAGTTGAAAACTTGTCAGATAAAGAAATCGCAAGATATTATGCAAGCCTTAACAACGACATAATGAATGCTGATACTGTATTTTTAATACGAGCAGCAAAAAATCCAATGGTAATGAAAGATGTAGATGAAAAGAAACTGAAATTATTAAATGAGGCTCAAAAACCGATTTATTTAGATTACAGAATAACATATACTAATTGGCAACTTATCTATTGGCCCACCCAAGCAGAAGCGAAAATCGAGGGAATGGATTTAGAAGAGTATGCAAAATTATACTTCAATTCTTGTAATCAAGATTGGAAAGCAATTGAAAAAGCTCAGGATATATTAATTGATATATTGAATAAAGGTTCAGAATTAATTTTAATAGCTAATCCTAATGATAAAGATGGTCGAAAAAGAACATATCTATCAATGAGTATTGAAGGTATGGAATTTGTTAATAGTACAATTAAAAATAATTATCCTGGATCAGAAGTGTTTTCATCACCTGTAAAAGATTCTGTTAATGGGCAAATGTTTGCCGAAGGCAAAAGAATGTTGGGCCATGAATTTAAGATTGTAGAAGACGTATATTTTAAAATTAAAAATGGAAAGATAATTGAAGCCTCTGCTAAATCTGGTGAAAAAGCCCTAATAGCAATGTTGGATAGAGATAAAGGTGCAAGATATTTTGGCGAAGTAGCAATTGGAACTAATCCAGGTTTAAGACAAAGACTTTTTAACCCTTTACTTAATGAAAAAGTTGGTGGTAGTTTTCATATAACTCCCGGACAGGCGTATAAAGATGAAATAACTGGTGATAAAAAAATTCATATATATAATGGTAATGATAGTTCAATACATTGGGATATTACAATTCAGATGTTACCCAATTTTGGTGGAGGAGAAATAATTGTTGATGGTAAAACAATCCAAAAAGATGGTAAATTCTTAATAGATGGTTTAGAACCTTTAAATAAAGGATTAGGCTAAAGTGATAATTATTCAATAACATGAAAAGTTCTAACAGTTTTTAATTGCGAAAGTAATTCTTTTTTAGATAAATATCTTAAGATTTCTTTATTCATTTTTAGATCTTGTTTAAGTCCATCCTTTATACCATGCCGTATTTTTGCTGGGTTTGAAACATTTGTCCATTTTACAATCGCTATTTTATATTTATTATAAAACCTTCTATTCATTTCTGATTCTATTGCATAATTACCAGCGACATCAAAAATATCGAGATTGTTAATTAAAATATCTTTTTTGAAACATCGTTCGCCTGTGAAATTTTGTTGGTATCCATAAGTTCCAAATTTACTTAATCCACTTTCTTTTTGTGACATAGTGATATCAAAATCATCATTTACCACAGGAGAAACAAGCTTGCATACATTTTCACTTGTTAAACCTTTTAAATCAGCATCTATGTATGCGACTATTTCACCTTTTGAATTTAATAGACCTGTTTTCATAGCTTGTGATTTACCCTTATTTGTTTTGTGTACTATCAATTTTATACTAGGATTATTGAAGCTTTTTATTATTGTCCTCAAACGTTTTGAAATTTCTTTTTGGGATCCATCATTAATTACTAAAATTTCATGCTTATACTTGCAGTTGCTAATAGCTACAATAATATCTCTTAAATTTTTATAATCATTGTATGTGGGAATTATAAATGAAATCATGTCTATTAGATTATACTATTATATCTCTTTATTGACTAATCAATTAAATATCCTGATAATAAGAGTAATATGTCTGCCCAAAAAAAGAAAATATCGCAACAAACAGGTTTTACAAATGAATTCCTAAAGAAATTAAATGCACTTTCTTCTGATGATAAGCGATTATTTGAAAGAATTTACAAAGTTTGGGAAACAAAAGGTGAACTAATCGCACCAAAAGAAATGACATCTTATATAACTTCCAATTTTGGCGATGTTGATTCTGTAACAAAACAAGATTTTATTAAGATTACAGATAAAATTATATATGAAGGGGCCATTTTTAACGAATTAAGAACTAGAAGACCGCAGGTAAAAGATCAACATTTTGATCAAATACTTGACCGCGTAATGAATAAGGAACACTGTATATTTGAAACTCCACTAACAGGTACACCAGCAGATACTTTTGGTCGAGTAAAAGGTGATTATTGTATCACGTGTTCTAATTTGGCGAAGTACGACGGTTTACATGGGATAATAATATTTAATGAACATAATCCATTATTATTTTCGCGAAAGAGGGTAAGAGACTATTTTAGAGTTGCCAAAAAATGGTTCATTAAAGCACATAAGTCTAACCCATCCGCTATATACCCGTTTTATACATGGAATTGTTTATGGAAGTCGGGAGCTTCTATTATTCATGGGCATAGTCAGATTGAATTAACCGAAGGTATGCCATATTCAAAAGTAGAGCAATTAAGACATTTAACATTAAATTATCTAGAAAGATATAGAAGCAATTACTTTGATGATGTTTATTATTTACACGAAAAACTTGGGTTAGCATTTCAGAGAGGTAACCAAAAACTAATAGTAAAGATTACACCTGTAAAAGAAAAGGAAACAATGATTCTTGCAGATAATTTTGATGATGAATTGGCTGATATTGTTAGCGATACTCTAAATACAATGAAAGAAAAATTAGCTGTAATGAGTTTTAATTTGTCAGTAGTATTACCGCCTGTTAAATCAAGCGTAGAAGTTTGGAATCACATGCCGATAATAGTGCGAATTGTAGATAGGGGTAAGTTATCTAACCAAACTACTGATGTTGGGGCAATGGAATTATACGCACAAAGTGTAATTGGAACAAATCCCTATCTAGTATATAAAGAATTAAAAAAAGCATTGATAGAAAGTAAGTAATAACATTTTATATAAAAATATGAGATACCTTTTAGCTCACGCCATTAAATTCTTTCTTATAGATATACATGTAATTTATTTTAGAACTGTATACAGAATCGTTGTTAATTTGAGTTATCAATTTGGATTAGGTGTAATGATATTGAATTTATTTAAGCCATTATTTGGATTTCCCGGGTTTTCAGCTAGAATTGCTGGATTAGTTTTTAGGGTTGCAGCAATAAGTGTAGGTACCGTCATTATCTTAGGTTTTATTATTCTTGCATTTTTAGTATATCCAATATTTATATATCTTGGGTTTAAACTTTTAACTACATATCCACTTTTATTTTTCGGAATATTAACAGGAATTTTGTTGATATATACATATAGATTAAATTATTACCCTGTTATTCCTTTGAGAAAAGCTAAATCTAAAATGTCTTTAAGGTTTGCCAGCCCGCATCGTACTAGAAAAACCATTAAATTGTTACAATCGCAAAATTCATTAGGTGGTATAAAAGAATTAGAAAAATCTAAGGCGGTAAAACGATTTAATATGTTATGTGAAATTAACCATGATGAAATATTTACTTATATTAAGAATGCTTGGGCTCCAATTGATTCTGATAAATATTCTAAATTTATAAGAGAATTTGGACTTAAATATGGTGCAAAAAGTTTATCAGATGAGATCGTATATGTAGGAATTTTATACTTTGTTCAAAGTATAGATAAGTACTTAGAAAAAACCGAAAAAGATTTAAAATATGTAACCGAAGCACTTCGATACTGGGTTTATATTAATATAAGAGAGCCAACAATATTTGAAGAAGATTATAAATTGAACCCTGCAGGAGGAGTTGATAAAGGTTGGGCAGCAGGCTATACAGCGGAACTTAATAAATATTCCGTAGATTATACTAAATTATCACTAAAAGGATATATGCCTAAGTTAGTAGGAAGGCAAAAGATAAAAGAACAAGTAATAGATATTTTAAGTAAACCCGGAAGAAACAATGTCTTAATAATCGGCGAAGCAGGATGTGGAAAAACAACGTTTGTTAAAGGTTTGGCAAATGAATTAGCAAGAGGGGTTAAGATTCCGTCATTAAAACATAAAAGAATTGTTGCATTAGATATTGGAGCATTAACTTCAGGAACTCAAGGTGAAATTAACGATAGGTTAACAAAAATTATAAAAGAGATGTCAGATAGTAAAAATGTAATATTGTTTATTGATGAAATTCACAATTTATCTTCAACTTTAAATGCAGATCCAAATGCGGTGTCAGTATTTAGCACACTAGAACCTCATCTATCGTCTAATGAATTCCAATTTATTGGAGCTACTAGTAGAAAAAACTATGTCAAATATATTCAACCAAATGAATCTTTTACTAAAAATTTTGATTTAGTAGAAATGCCAGAAGCAACAGTTGACGAAACCCAACTTATAATTGCAGAGGTGCTAAAAGAACGAGGCATTAAGCATAGTATTATTGTTACATATAAAGCTATACTTAAAGCAATTGAGTTTTCCAAGGCATATATACACACGAGTGTGTTACCAGATAAAGCTGTTGAACTTATTTTGCAATCTGTTTCAAGGGCACAAAATGCAGGTAGCGTATTTGCAGATTCCGCCTTAGTTTCACAAATTGTTTCTGAATCAGTTGGAGTACCCGTCAATGATTTGACTAAAGGTGACAGAGAAAAATTAATAAATTTAGAAGACATTTTACATAAAAGAGTTATAGGGCAAAATTATGCCATAGAGAAGATTACAAATGCAATTAAAAGGTCTAGAGTTAGAATTAGAGATGAAAGCAAACCCATTGCGAGTTTTATGTTTGTTGGCCCTACGGGTGTTGGTAAGACCGAAACAGCAAAAGCATTAGCGTCTAGTTATTATGGAAATGAAAAACAAATGATTAGATTGGATATGAGTGAATATCAAGATATAGATAGTATTCGTCGATTAATTGGTACAGAAGATGGCCAGACAATCGGGTTGCTAACATCTGCAATTAACGAAAAACCTCACTCACTAGTTTTAATTGATGAAATTGAAAAAGCGCATCCTAAAATTCAATATCTATTTTTACAAATATTGGATGATGGTAGATTAACTGATGCACTTGGTAGAACTGTTAGTTTCTCAGATGCATTTATTATTATGACTTCAAATGTAGGTACTTCTGATATTGTTAAGGCGATTGAAGAAGGTAAGGATAATGAAACAATCCAAAAGATAGCTGTTGATGCACTTAAGACACATTTTGCACCAGAATTTCTGAACAGGTTTACCGATTTAATTCCATTTTACCCGTTAACTAAGGACCAAATTTTTGAAATTACAAAGCTTAAATTAAATAAAGTTATTAATAATCTTCGGGAAAAACATATAAATATAAGTTTTACAGACGATGTTATACGTGAACTGTCGGTTACAGGTTATGCACCTGAATGGGGTGCAAGGTACCTTAACAGAGTTATAGAAGAAAAAGTTGAAACAATGTTAGCTGATAAACTTATAAACGGGGAAATAAAACCAGGTGATGATATTGTTATAGACCATTTGTAATCAAATAAACCTTTTTACATACTAGTAATAAACTGTTGTGATACAATCGTTTTATGGATGATAATTTAATTAATAGAGCTAAAACTATTCAACAAAAACTAGATAAAGATGCTATAAAAAAAGAATTGGTTGAATTAGAAAATCAAATGCAACAACAAGATTTTTGGAATAATCACATTAAAGCATCTAAGATTTCCCAAAGATATTCTGATTTGAAAAGAGATTTAGATAATATTGAATTATTAGACTTGTTAATTGATGAACAAGATGTTAATGAGTTAGAAAAAATAGTTAAGGAGTTAGAAATAAAAATGTACTTATCAGGTAAATACGATAAAAATGATGCATTTTTATCAATATTTGCTGGTGCTGGTGGTACTGAAGCAATGGATTGGGCAGAAATGCTGTCAAGAATGTACGAAAGATATTTTGAAAAAAAGAATTTTAAATTTGCAGTGGTGGATAAAATAGTTGGAGAAGAAGCTGGAATTAAGTCGATTACTTATTCCGTTAATGGTAATTATGCATATGGATTATTAAAGAACGAACAAGGTACACATAGACTTGTTCGCATTTCACCGTTTAATGCACAAAATCTTAGGCAAACTTCATTCGCTGGCGTTGAGGTTATGCCTATACTAGACGATCTTAATGAAGTGCAAGTCAAAGATGAAGACATTGAGTTTACTACAATGCGATCAGGTGGCGCAGGCGGACAAAATGTAAATAAAGTAGAAACTGCTGTTAGAATAAAACATAAGCCAACTGGAATTGTAGTTACATGTCAACAAGAAAGAAGCCAAAACAGAAATAAAGAGATTGCAATGCAAATGTTGCAATCTAAATTAATAAAACTAGAAGAAGAAAAACGAAAAAAGGAAGAACAAGACATTAAGGGTGAATATAAAGAAGCAGGATGGGGAAATCAAATCAGGTCCTATGTTTTACATCCATATAAATTAGTAAAAGATCATAGAACAGGATTTGAATCTACCAATCCTGATCGGGTTTTAGATGGTGATATAGATGGTTTTATAAGAGCTAATCTTGTTAAGTAGTTTTACAAACCTCTACATGTTATACTTATTACAATGGAAAATAAAGACCTGCCAAACAGTGAGGAGTTAAGTAAAATCCTCGAATCAATGCCAGTTTCAGAAGAATCAGAAGAAAAAAATGGTAGAAGTGTGTTTAAAATTATGTTGGGTGTTTTCTTAACCATAGTTATTATTGGTGTTGTATGGATTTTATTTGTAAAACCAGAGGATTCTGCTACGCCTTCTAGTAATAATACTGTAGATAAGTCTAATGCTTATTTTATTCCACCTACCGAAAGGTCTAGAGAAAAATCATTAAAAGGTAAAATTAAAAACACGGATCCTATGTATGTAAATGGAAAAGAAATTGCTTATATTTTAGTGGATAACAATGAAGAGAAGATTGCTTATCTATATTCCACAAGTAATGACTTAAATTTATCAGTTGGGTTTAATGTTGAAGTTCTTGGTGTTGCCGAGAGAAAGCAATATAATGATATGGATATTATAAATGTTAAAACGATTAAATTAAAATAAAGTTTATTTTGTTAAAATATTATGTTCAAAAGAAACAAGAAAGAGAAAAAAGAAGATTTACCGAATGCTCAACCAGCGAAATCTGATGAAACCGTTGTAGACGATGGTTCTAGTCAGGTATTAGCGGACGCAAATAGCGAAAACGATTATCAAGTGAATGATGTTAAAACATTAGATACATCAAATAAAATTGAGGAAAGTATAGGTGAAAGTGTTGAAGTAAATCAAACCGTTGATGACTCTATCACACATGTTGATACAACAACCCCAGACAAGAATTACATTGTAGAATTTAAAAAAGTATCTAAAACATTCGAAGACGGAACAGTTGGTTTAGATGATGTCACATTTAGTTTAAAACCGGGTGAATTTGTGTTTTTAGTTGGTGAATCCGGAGCGGGTAAAACGACTTTAATGAAACATATAGTTAGAGAAGATATACCAACAAACGGAGTAATTTTTGTTGATGGAGAAGATATTGCAAAGATGAAAAAGAAGGATATTCCTAAATTGAGAAGAAAGGTAGGTTTTATATATCAAGATTTTAAATTATTAGAAAGAAAGACTGCATTTGAAAATGTCGCACTTTCGTTGCAAGTTGTTGGTAAAGATGATGAAGTTATTAATAAAGTAGTACCTAATTTATTGCATCTAGTTGGATTAGGTGATAAACAGGATAAATTTCCTCATCACTTATCTGGTGGAGAAAAACAAAGGTTAGCAATTGCTAGAGCATTAGCTCATGAACCTAAAATATTATTGGCAGATGAACCAACAGGTAATTTAGATTCAGTAGCAAGTTGGGTAGTTGTTGACCTTATAAAAAAAATAAATGAGTGGGGAACTACTATCATATTTGGAACACATGACGCAGAAATAGTTAATACATTAAAGAAGAGGGTTATAAGATTGCATAAAGGCAAAGTAGTTAGTGATCAAGAAGGAGGTAGTTATGAGTAGTTTAATACTGTCTAATACAAAACAAAATATAAAAAGAGGTGGGTGGAAATCAGCATTTCTTATTTTCATAATGACTATAACATTTTTAATATTGGGTGTGCTGTTATTAGTTATGTATACATCTAGAGAGTTTGCCGATTATTTTGCACAATTACCTGAAGTAATAGGATTTTTTGACGATAATGCTACTGAGGAGCAAATATTACAGGTTAAAAATGAACTTGAAAGTTATGATTATGTTATAGAGGTTAATTATGTTTCTAAAGAGCAAGCTATGTCTGACTTTTTAGAAGCAAATAAGGATAATCAGGAAGTTATAGAGGCTGTAACTACTAATGTTTTTCCCGCACATCTTAATGTTAAAACAAAAAATTTGAATTACATTGACGATGTCAAAAATTATTTTGAAAATAATGACTTGGTTATCGAGGTACAAGCTTTTGAAGGTGCGTTAGATACATTGAAAAAAATAGTATTAGGAATTCAATTAACGGGAATTACTTTGCTAGTTATATTTTCAATCTCTACTGTATTAATAATCTTTCTCGTAATCGGATTAACAGTTTATTCTAGAAAAGATGAAATAATCGTTATGAAGTTAGTAGGTGCAACGGACTGGTTTGTTAGAGCACCATATTTATTGCAAAGCGTTATATTTTCAATAATAGCTGTTTTTATATCAGCGCTTATATTGATTCCGCTTGTGTATTATTATTATGATGATGTTATATATGCAATTTCCGGCAATTTTAATGTTATCGAAATAAATATAGAAACCTTAATGTATGGATTGGCAATAGAAATTGTCTTTGGATTGCTTTTAGCCTTAATTGGAAGTTACATGGCTACCAGAAAATATATTAGGTACTAATAATAATGAAATTCATAAGAAATAACATAAAAAAAATAATAATTGTTACTATCGCATTTTTTCTGTTATTAGTGATGCCATTTGTTTTTAATCGCGGTAATTCATTTGTTAGTGCACAAAAAACTGAAAGTGAATTGATGAGAAGAATAGAAGAGCTACAAAAAAAGATTGAGCAAACAAAAAAACAAGCTGATAGTTTGTCACGAGAGATTTCCATAATAAATCAAAACATAGAGTTAAAAGAAGTTCAAATAAAACAAGCTGAATATGAAGTTGAACAAAAAAAGAAAGAGTTGGATGCACTTGAAGAAGATATTGATTTGTTGGAAGTTAGATTGGATAGATTGGATGAAAAGATTAAATATCATGAATTGTTATTAGGTGCGAGAATGAAGCAGAGATATATGGATGAACAAAAACCAATGATTGAACTTTTGTTTGGTTCTGAAGGTATAAGCGGATTTATAAGTAAGTTGCAATATTTAAAAAGAGTAGAAGAACAGGATAAAGAGTTGTTAGACAGAATGGCTAAAACCAAAGGAAATTATGAGAATCAACAAGATTTATTAGAAAAGAAAAAAGACAAAGTTGAAGAATTAAAAAGAGATATAGAAGCACAAAAAGCTCAAGCTGAAAAACTAAAAGGTGCGTTGGAACAGCAAGAAGCGCAAAAAAAGAATTTACTCGCGGTTACAAAGAATAATGAAAGCAAATATAAACAGATGCTTAAAAATGCTAAAAGGGAATTAGAGCAAATTCAAAGCGCTGCTAATGTTGTTATACGAGAAGGTAATGGTGTTAAGGTGAAGAGGGGAGAAAAGATAGGAACAATGGGAAATAGCGGATATTCAACAGGCGCACATTTACATTTCGGTGTTTATAAATATACAGAAGATGATTTTAAGATGAATAGTAATTGGGGTTGGTATTACAAAAACTATGTTGATCCAAAGAAATATCTTAAACCAAAAGAGGTTGTGTGGGATACAGGTTGTTATCGTGATCCAAAAGGTACTAAAAAAACTGGCAGTGGAAAATGGGAATGGCCAATGAAATCTCCAAGAATTACGCAAAACTATGGCAGTAATACTTGTTACAACTGGATGTATAGAGGTAGACCGCATCCAGCATTAGATATGGTCGGAAGAGGTGACATAACAATATATGCGGTAGATGATGGTGAAGCGTATTTTTGCAGAAATTGTTTAGGCGATGGTGGAAATGGAGTATTTATATTCCATGATAATGGCAAAATGAGTTTGTATTGGCATTTAAGATAGAAATGGTGGTATAATGCCCGTAATTTATGAGAATTTTAGAAAATACATTTGTTATTTTACATATAAAGATAGCCCATATTAAAATTTTGAAAATGTCAGCAAGAACACTTGTTACATTAGGCTTAATCTTATTTATATTATTTGGAATTATGCAAATGTACATTGCTTGGCAGTCTGAGCCGGTTGATTTTTGGGGAATAGTACAGTCGTTAACTTTCACATTTATACTGTCTTATATGGCAATGTTTTGGCTTAAAAGTTGGGGACCCGCAAACAAAATGCTTAATAAAGCATTAGATTTAGAACATAAACACGAAAACAATCAAAAAGAAGATAAGTAAATTTTATAATTCAGTGGTATAATTTATACATAGGACAGGTGTAAATAAATCATATTGAATAATGGGAATTAAACACCTGTTCGTTCCACACGAACGACATAAAAAAAGATCAAAATTACTTCAGCATCCTGCATTATTTGGATATGTACTTTTTATATTAGCGTTATTATTTTCAATGCATTTAATAGTTTCCAGTTCTACGAATGTTCTTGGTTATGCTACTGATATAAATACTACCAGTTTACTTAAATATACAAACCAAAGAAGAGCTGATGCAGGATTGAAACCACTTACATTAAACGATAAATTGTCAAAAGCAGCATACGCAAAAGCTCAAAATATGTTTGCCGAAGACTATTGGGCACACACATCGCCAAGTGGCAAAGAACCCTGGGATTTTATTATTGCATCCGGTTATGATTATCTTTACGCAGGTGAAAACTTAGCGGTTGATTTTGCCCATTCAAAGAGTGTTGTAGATGCATGGTATAATTCCCCATCTCACAAAGCTAATTTATTAAATAGCAAATATACTGAAGTTGGATTTGCAGTAGTTGATGGAGAATTACAAGGTAGAAAAACAACATTAGTTGTTCAAATGTTTGGATATCCGCGAAGACAAATTGCTAAAGTAACACCTGAAGACGAATTGCTTAATAAAACCAAAAAAGAGGAATTAAGTTCAGAACCTATTAAGGTAGAGAAAAATACAGCTAAAATTGCAAAAGTTGATCAAAATAAGAATAAACAAGAGCAAGCAGAAATAAAGCCCGATGAAAATTTGAATAATGATAATGTGCAGGATAAGAATTCAAATCAGCAATCAAATAATGTAAAAAAACCAGATGAAAATACGGTAGATGATTCTAACGGTAAGGTTTTAAATACTGCAAATGTATTTAATGCGTCTAAATATTTAGCTGTAACATTAGGTTTATTCTTATCATTATTATTTGCTATAGATGGTTATTATGTAAGAAAATATAATGTTTTGAGAATTTCAGGACATACAATATTGCACATAGCATTTCTATTATTAGCAATAATAGCGGTTTGGTATGCAACAATTGGATTAATTTTATAAATATAGTTGCGGGTTGCAAATTAGTAAAATAATTTCATAATATTAAGTATGATAAATAAACATTTTTTAATAGAAGTTTTGCAATATATATTGTTAGTAACCGTATTTGTAATTGCTGCCATATTTTTTGCTAAAATTTATGATCCATTAGCTAGGTTTGTTATAATTCTTATTGTTTCAGCTTTTTATGTCTTATGGGGAATTTGGCACCATTACCACAAAGACAGACTAAATAAACACATCATACTTGAATATTTTCTAGTGGCTGTTATTGTGGTATTGTTATCTGCATTAGGGTTAGGTTTAATTAGATTTTTCTAGTACTTTAATTTTATGCCCTTTACTTATATTAAATGAAAATAGTTGTAATTATTCCTACATATAACGAGAAAGACAATATAGAAAAAACGATAAATGCATTAGAAGATGTTTTTAAAACTATTAAAAAACATGAAATGCACATACTAGTAGTAGATGGGAATTCTCCAGATGGCACGGCTGATATAGTCAGAAAGTTAATGCAAAAATACAATAATCTTCATTTAATTGTTGAAAAGAAAAAAGGTGGATTAGGTGCGGCCTATATTCAAGGCATGGATTATGTTTTTGACGAAATGGAGGCTGATGTAGCTTTTACATTTGATGCAGATTTATCTCACGATCCCAAAGTTTTACCTAAATTTATTGAGGAATTAGAAAAAGGAGCTGACCAAGTCATTGGCACAAGATATACTGGTGGCGGAAGTATCCCATCTGATTGGGGAATTCACAGAAAATTTTTAAGTATCGTTGGAAATAAGTTTATTTCATTATTGTATTATGGGTCTGGTATTACAGATTTTACTGGTGGGTATAAAGCAGTTAGAAGCTATGTATATAAGGCGGTAAGAAACGATTTAGATCAATATAAAGGTTATACATTTGCTATTTCACTTAATTTAGAACCTTATAGAAAAGGATATAAATTTAAGGAAATACCTTTTCATTTTTCCGACAGAACTGCGGGAAAATCTAAAATGGGTGCAGAGTATATGTTTAATGCGTTTATTTTTATAGTTAAAAGTCGAATTGAGGATTTTCTAAAATCAAGATTTGGTCGAGTTGTTATTGCAGGTGGTATTGGTGCGATATCTCAGTTAACATCATACGCACTATTTCATTATTTAGTTGAAGTTAAAAATATATTTGGTTTAGCAGAAACTTCAAGTATTTTTGGCATTGATATTCATTCACGCTTTTTTGTTGCACAATTATTAGCAATTGAAGTTGGTATTATTGTCACATTTATGGTTAATAATAATTGGGCGTTTGGGGATAAGAAACTTAAGGGTTTTCCGTTTATCGTTGGATTTCTAAAAAATCATTTAGTAGTACTTGGTGCGATAATAATTCAGCTTGTTATAGCACAGATACTCGCAGCAGTATTTGGAATTGGATTTATAAGAGGGTATATATATCAAATTATTGGCATTTTGGTTGGACTAATCTGGAACTTCTACTTTTACAAGAAAATAATTTGGAAGATCAAGAAGTAGATTAAAGTTACAGAATAAACAATAAAAGAAGAAATTGTAAAAGGGGTGTAGAACAGCCACTTTTACAAGAAAATAATCTGGAAGATTAAGAAGTAGATTAAAGTTGCAGAACAAACAATAAAAGAAGAAATTGTAAAAGGGGTGCAAGGCAGCCACTTTTACAAGAAAATAATCTGAAATATTAAGAAGAAAGAGATTAAAGATAAAAATTAAGTTATAATTAATATACATATACGTATTACATTATGAAAAAAAATAATCAAATTTACCTGTCAGTAGTATTCCCGGCATATAATGAGGAAAAGCGGATTGAAAAATCTTTAATTGAAACTAAGAATTATTTTGATAACAAAGAATATACATATGAAATTATAGTATCGGATGATGGATCAACTGATAAAACCTGTGAAATTGTAGAAGAATTATCTAAAAATTGGAGCCAATTGAAATTAGTAAAAAATCCTCATAAAGGAAAAGCACCTGCTCTTATTTCTGGTGTAAATAAAGCTAATGGCAAGTATGTATTAATAAGCGATGTTGATTTATCTGTTTCTATAGACCAAACGCCCAAATTACTAGTATGGGTTGAAGATCAAGATTATGATCTTGCAATTGCCACAAGAGAAGGTGTTGGTGCTACAAGGTTGGATGAACCTATTATGCGCCATATAATGGGAAGAGTTTTTAATGCATTAGTACAGATATTAGTTTTACCCGGTATTAATGATACACAGTGCGGGTTTAAACTTGGAAAGACAGAAGTGCTAAAAAAAGTTTTTAAAAAAACTAAATTATATAGTGCTAATGATCCTGAGATACAAGGTGGAAGAGTTGGAGCATATGATGTTGAATTTTTATTTGTTGCTAAAAAATTAGGCTATAAAATTAAAGAAGTGCCAGTTACATGGGTATACGGTGACAATAGTAAAGTTCATAAATTAAAGGACTCTTATTATAATGCCAAAGATGTGGTTTTGGTTAGGTTAAATGATTGGAAAGGATTATATAACTAGTTTTATACCTCATTTTACATTATATAAAAAATTTTAGTAATTCCATTAATATAAATCAATTTATATGTCTTATAGTGGGTACGATTAATTGTGGTGTTTTATATAATCGATTAGTTGTTTTTGATATAGTATCACGCTAGTCTTGTTTACAAATTCTTAATGTGGTAATTTGCAATTATTATGAAAATTACAATAATAGGAACCGGTTACGTTGGTTTAGTTTCAGGGGCAGTTTTTGCTGATTGGGGGCACAATGTAATGTGTCTAGATATCGACAAAGACAAGGTTGATAAAATAAACAAAGGAATAATGCCTATATATGAAGAAGGGTTAGAAGAGTTAGTTAAAAAAGTATCTAGTGAAGGTAGATTTAAAGCGACCACCGATTATAAGTCTTCAATAGAACATGGTGAATTAATTTTTATATGTGTTGGAACGCCAAGTAATCAGGCTGGTGCAGCAAACTTAAACTATGTGTTTTCAGCAGCGGAATCTATTGGTAAGTATATGCCTAATGATGAATATAAAGTAGTAATAACAAAAAGCACCGTTCCTGTTGGAACACATAATAAAGTTAGAGAGCATGTAAGAATTGGTGCTGGTAATAAAAAAATAAATTTTGATGTTGCTTCAAACCCTGAGTTTTTAAGAGAAGGTACATCTATATACGATGCTAATAATACTGATAGAGTTGTAATAGGGTCAGATTCCGAAAAAGCCTTAGATATATTAGAGGATTTATATAAACATCTTGATGCTCCAATTGTAAAAACAGATTTAGCTAGTGCGGAACTTATCAAATATGCAGCTAATTCATTTTTAGCTACAAAGATTTCATTCATAAATGAAATTTCACAAATTTGTGAAAGAACTGGTGCAGATGTTAAATCAGTAGCATTAGGCATGGGATTAGATAAAAGAATTGGGTCTAGATTTTTAAATGCAGGAATAGGATATGGTGGGTCATGCTTTCCTAAAGATGTTGAAGCTTTATACAGAACAAGCAGCGAATATTTTTATGATTTTAGATTATTAAGAGGAGTTATGGATGCCAACGAAAGGCAAAAAGACTATTTTGTGGACAAAGTATTTAGAAAATACGGAACAAATTTAAGTGAATTAACTTTTGGGGTTTTAGGTGCAGCTTTTAAAAATGGCACAGATGATACAAGAAAATCTGTTGCAATATCTGTTATTAGAACTTTAAGAGGTGCTGGAGCTAGAATTAAATTATTTGACCCAGCAGCACTTGAAAACGCTAAAAAAGAATTAGGTCAGGATAATGTAAAATATAGTGATAACGCTGAAGATGTGTTTAAAAAAGCTGATGCATTATTTATTCTTACAGAATGGCCAGAATTTGCTAATTTAGAATATCCAGAATTGGTAAAAGATATGAATAAAAAGGTTATATTTGATGGGAGAAACTTATTAGATCCTATTGAGATGAAAGATTTGGGTGTTGAATACTATGGTGTTGGTAGAAAAGATGATGCAGATGATACTCACGAAAATGGTGTTAAATAATTAGAAAATACATATGTCTAAAAATCCTATCTTAGTTGTCGGTGGAGCAGGTTACATTGGATCTCATGTTACTAAAGAATTATTAAAAAATAATTATGATGTTATTGTATTTGATAATTTAGAAAATGGGCGTAAAGAAATTTCACAAATTTTGAATGTAAAAATTGAAATTGGGGATTTAAGAGATTTTAAATCACTATCCGTCTTAGATAAATATAATTTTGATTCTGTTTTTAATTTTGCAGCATATGCTTCAGTTGGAGAATCGGTTAAAAACCCAATTAAATATTTTGAAAATAATTACACAGGAAATTTAAATTTGTACAAATACTTAGTGAGAAGAAACATTAAAAATGTAATATTTTCATCAACTTCAGAAGTTTATGGCGAGGCTCAATATTTACCGATAGATGAGGGACATCCTATTAATCCAATGAATCCGTATGGATTATCTAAGTATATGGTTGAACAAACTATTGATTGGTTGAATAAATCTTATGATATAAATTATGTTATTTTTAGATATTTTAATGCTGCAGGTTGTAGTCATAATTTGGATATTGGTGAAATGCATAAACCCGAAACACATTTAATCCCTAATGCTGTATTAGGTGCAATGGGAATTAAAGATTTTAAGTTAACTAGTAGTAAAGTTGATACACCTGATGGTACACCTATTCGTGATTTTGTTCATGTTGAAGATTTAGCTAATGCTCATGTTTTAGGTTTAAAATATTTAGAAAATCAAAACATTTCAAATATATTTAATTTAGGTACTGGTAAAGGTTATTCTGTTTTAGAGGTTGTAAAAACTGTTGAAAAAGTATGTAATGTTATTATAGAAAAAAAACAGGGTGAAGTTAGACAAGGTGAACCAGCTAAAAAATATGCATCATTTGCTAAGGCAAAAAAAATATTAGGATGGAATCCAAGGTATGATTTAGAAGATATGGCAAAAACTACTTATGATTATTTTAGTAAACACAAAAATATTATTACATAGATATTATTGATAAACATAAATACCTATTTTGTTTATGTTTATTTTATTATTCAAAAATATGAAAAAAGTATTGGTTACAGGAGCTGCAGGTTATATAGGCTCAAACTTAGTCGAATATTTACTTAGTAAGGATTATGAAGTTGTGGGTTTAGACAATTTTAACGAATATTATTCACCAAAGGTAAAAAGGTTTAATATAGAAACCTTCAAGAATCATAAAAATTTTAAGTTATATGAGATTGATTTAGTTGATAAGGATGCGTTAACAAAAATGTTTGACGAAGAAAAAGAGTTTTATTCAATAATACATTTAGCGGCATGGGCAGGTGTTACCTATTCAGTTAAACATCCTGATATTTACATAAAAGCAAATGTAGAAGGTTCTCATAATCTTATGGATTTGGCATCAAAAAGAAGTGTGGGTAGTTTTATATTTGCTTCAACTTCTTCTATATATGGTGATAATAAAGTTCCTTTTGATGAAACAATGAATACAGATAGACCCAACGCACCTTATCCAGCTTCCAAAAAAAGCGTTGAAGTTTTGTTATATACATATAATAAAAATTTTGGTTTAAAAACTACAATCTTTAGATTTTTTAACCCGTTAGGGCCTAGAATAAGACCAGATATGGCATTGCCAAAATTGATTAGAGCTACTTTATATGATTATGAATTCCCTATATATCAAAATCCAGAAAATTCTAAAAGAGATTATACATATATAGGGCATATGCTTGATGCAATAGAAAAGGCTATGGATAAGCAATTTGAATATGAAATTATAAATTTAGGGAATTCAAATCCTGTTTCTTTAATAGATATGATGAAATCTGTAGAGAGAACGATAGGTAAAAAAGCCAAAACTAAACAATTACCATTACCTGGGCAGATGCATATTACTTACGCGAATATAGATAAAGCAAAAAGATTATTGGAATATAACCCTAATACAACGCTAGATGAAATGATACAAATATATTACGAATGGTTTTTGAAACAACCAGAATGGTATAGAAAGATTAAAATAGAAGTTTAGAGTAATTTAGATTTAAAGTCTTTTAAAAAAGCCTTTTAGAGATTTTTATCAATTCTTCAAGTGTATTAATATCTTGTTTTATTGCTTTTAATCCATTTTCAAAGAATTTTTTGTTAACTGAAATGCCAACTGACTTAAATATATTCTCTACTGTGTTACTTGAACCTGCTTTTAGAAATTCTTTTATTTTTACAATAAATTTATTGTCATCATAATAAATTTGCCTTAATGCTGAGCTAACTAATTGTCCATAGGCATAAGTATACACATAGAAAGGACTTCTTAGGTGTGTCCAGCTTACCCATTGATAACCATCAGTTTCCCTTAATTCAAATGTTTTACCTAAGTAATTATGCATATGTTTATTCATCATATCTGTAAAATCTTCTTTTGATATTATTCCTTCATTGCGCAATCTATTATGTGCTTCAGTTTCAAAATTAAAACAAGCAATCTGCCTAAAAATAGACTGGATATCTTCTTGAATTTTATTATGTAGTGCTATGATTTTTTGATCGTTTGGTAAATCTTTTGTCAGTTGATCAAAAATTATACCTTCAAAAAATGTACTAGCTGTTTCAGCCGCTGTTGTGGAATAATCTTGATATATTGCCGGTTGATTTCTTTGGGTCAATGTAGAGTGAATCCCATGTCCTAACTCATGTGCAAATGTAGTTACGTGATTAAAAGAGTTGTCAAAGTTTAAAAGTATAAAACTTTTTGTATTCGGCAGACTAATTTGTGAATCTAATGATTTACCTCGTTTAGGATAGACGTCAATTTTGCCTTGTGAAAAGTCATATAATATATTAGAAAAATCTTTATCTATATTATTAAGAGTATTTTTAATGATATAGTACGCATCTTTATAAGAGTATTTAGTAGATAATTCCTTTACTTTAGCTGCTCTATCTTCATATCTTAATTTATTTAAATTTAAAAGTTTCGCTTTTAATTCATAAAATCTATGTGATAATTCAAAATTCTGTGTAACAACCTCAACTAAAGTTTCTACTACTTTTACGTCGTTTTCATTTGCGATTATTTTACTTTCATATGGTTTTTTAAATCCTCTTAATTCGTCATTTATTTTTTTTGTAGTATATATTGCATTTAATTCTGATTCTGCAAAATCAGAAAGTTCTATATATGTTTTTGTTAATTTTTGTTGTAATGTTCGGCGCTGTTTAGTGGGAAGTTCATGTATAACCTGTGAAGCATTTAGTATTGGCATCACTTTATGATTGCATTTGACCGTTTGTTTAAGTAAAGATTTTTTCAAGCCTTGTTGCCACATGGTACTAGCAGGCAAAAACATTTTTGATATTACTTTTTCTTCCTTTTCTGACAAAGTATATTTTGCGTGTTTAAATAAATTTTCAAAAAAGTATCTATATTTTTTTAACCTACGACAGTTTAGGATTTTTTCCTTTCTTTTATCATCGACCTTTCCTAGATTTAGTTCAAAAAATAAAATTCTATTAGTGGCATTTTGATATCTTTCTTCTGTTAAATTTAAGTTTCTTTGCGCTTTTATGTTATTGCTGTTTAAGAGTGATTTTAAGTACCAATATAATAGCGGATTCATAGGAGTTTCCATTATTTTTTCATAGTCAACCATGGCTTTTAATAATTCTCCATTTGTTTTAAGATATTTATCATTACTCCTGTATTTTTTTTCAAAACTGATACATAACTTTTCGAAGTGTTTGATATCTTTTTCAAGTTTGTGGTCTTTTGAATTTTTATACAATAATGTTAAGTCCCATTTGGTTTTTATGTCATCTAGTTTTTTCATCTTTAAAATTATAACTAATTTTTTCTAAGTTTCTGATTATATTGTTATATTTTGTTTTAGGTGGAATTTTAGGTTGCCCATAATTTTCGATGTATATAGGTATAAATTCCACATCTGCTAATTGATTATTCATAAATTTATATTTTCCGACAATACCTTCTTTTGTTTTTTCTGACCACATTTGATCAAAAATTAAATTGCCGTGTGAATACATTATCAACTTATTTTTATATATCTCAACAGGTTGATACCAGTGAGGATGATTTCCTAAAATTAAATCTGCACCATTATCTATTGAATAATGTGCAATATCTATTTGTTGTGAGGTGGGATTATGGGTATATTCTGTGCCCCAGTGATACATAATTATAACTACATCTGAGTTATTTTTGGCGGTTTGAATATCTTTTTTTATTTTAGATTTGTCTATGCAAGACAAGGGTTCATAACATTCAATTCCATCATATCCAAGAAATGCAAACTTAGTATTGTTTATTGTTTTATAATAAATATTTTGCACGCCTGTATAACCAATATTAGAATCAGTTAGATATTGTATCGTTTGATTTAATCCAGACCTACCATGATTAAGTGTATGATTGTTAGCCAAACTTACTAGATCTATGCCTTGGTTAGATAACTCTTTAGCGTGATTTTTATCAGCACAAAACATCATGCCCTCGTTTGTTACTTTACATTTTTCTGTTATAGGCGTTTCTAAATTTATAAAAGTTAAATCTGCATTATTAAGAAAGGTTTTCATATTTTTATATGGCCATTCAAAATCTTTATTCTTTAATGTCATGTAGTTTACACTTCTACCTAGCATTACATCGCCTGTAGCCATTATTGTTATAACGTTTTTAGAGTTAGCTGTATTATCTATTCCGTCAAATATTTTATCTAAAGTGATAGGTTCTGTTTTATTATTAGAAGATTTGCTTTGAATTCCTAAAACTTTATCATCAGTAATGTTGGATTTTGCTAATTGTTTATCATTTGATTCAGTTAAATTTAAATAAATAGCGACGGTATGTCCGGCTGTTTTAGCGAATGTAACTATTTCATCTTGGTATGCATATGAATTTATACCAACAATTAAAAACAATCCAAATGCAACAGCAAATACTGTGAGTGCTGTATCTAATTTTGAATTCATAGGTTCATTATACTTAAAAATGTAATTTGTTGTAGTATATGTCTATGATATTGTTAACCTTTAATGTAAATGGGATTCGGTCAGCTATTAAGCATGGTTTAGTTACATATTTAAAAAAAGTAAATCCTGATGTCGTTTGTTTTCAAGAAATAAAAGCAGATGGCGAAATATTAAGTAATCTTGAGATTTATTTTAAAAATATTGGATATAATGTTTTTTGGAATCCTGCACATAAAAAAGGGTATAGTGGAACTGCAATCTTAACAAAAATAAAACCATTAAAAATAGATAATTCAATAGGACATCATATAGACACAGAGGGAAGAACTATAATCGCTGAATTCCTAAATGCATTTATTATAAATGGGTACTTTCCATTTTCTAGAGGAGATTTAAGTAGATTAGACTTAAAAAGTTCATACAACGAAATTTTATTTAATACTATTATAGATATGAATTTTGTAAAACCGGTTATACTTTGTGGTGACTTGAATGTGGCAAAAGATTGGCGAGATGTTTATAAAGAAGCTAGAAAACCAACTAGGGCAGGGTATACAGAAATAGAAAGAAAATTGTTTAATGATTTTTTAAACGAAGGCTTTATAGATGTATTTAGAATGTATAATAATGAACCTGAACATTATACTTGGTACTCGTATCATAAAGATTCTAGAAAAATGAAAAGAGGTTGGCGTATTGATTATGTAATAATTAGTAATGAACTAAAAGATAAATTTGTATCTTGTTCTATTATGAAAAATGTTACAATTTCTGATCATGTTCCCTTATTAGTTAAGTTTGCAAATTTTAATTTAGCATAACTGTTATACCCCTTCTTTTAATATTGCGAAAAATTTTAGTAATGATATTATAAAATGGATTATGCAAGAAAATAACGAAACAACTGACCATAAACACAAAGATGTTGAAATTTCATTAATAATTCCTGTCTATAATGAAGAAAAAAATCTAGAAAGATTTCCTAAAGAAGTTTTTTCAGTGCTTGATAAATTAGGTAAAACTTATGAGGTGATTGCTGTCGATGATGGGTCACAAAAAGATAATTCATGGGAAGTTATGAAAAAACTTGCAAAAAAATACCCTCAATTTATAGCATTAAAGCATTCTAGAAATTATGGAATGGGTGCGGCATATCAAACCGCTGTTGATTATTCAAAAGGTAAATATATTATTACTTATTCGGCAGATATAGAAGTTCCACCTAAATATATTGAAGACGTGGTTAAAAAATTAGATGAAGGTTATGATGTAGTAAATACTTGGCGACAGGGCAGATGGAAAGAAGAAGGTGGGTTAAAATCAACGTTAAGAAGATATCCTTCTATGGCTGCTAACTATTTAATAAAAAAAATATCTGGTGTAGATATCAAAGATACTGGTTCAGGATTAAAAGGCTTTAGACGATTTGTATTAGAAAACTTAAAGATTTATGGTGATATGCATAGATTTTTGCCGGCATATGCAAGTTTGTATACAAAGAAAATAGTTGAAATTCCTGTTAAATATCAAGAACGTACATATGGGTCATCAGCATATGGATCAATAAAAAGAACTTTCACTGTGTTTTTGGATTTATTTTCAATGAAGTTTATGCTTTCGTTTGCTACAAAACCATTTAGTATGATGCCAGGTAGAATATTTGGAACAGTTGGGTTAATCTCTTTTGGTTTAGGTGCATTAATCACTTTATATTTAACATTTGTGAAAATATTTTTACATGAAAATATAGGCGATAGACCATTATTTATGGTAGGTTTAATATTTGTTGTATTAGGAATTCAGTTGATTATGACTGGGTTATTGGGTGAACTATTGTTAAGAATATATTTTGAAAGTAGCGGAAGAAAACCTTACATTGTAATAGAAGCAGAAAACACAAAAGTTGAAAAAACTAAGATTTAATTTAGTAAAATTTACATGCTAACCTATGAATTCCTCATCATTAATTAAATTTATTAAGAAAAATTTACGATATTTTGTTAGCGTTGGGTTAATTGTATTACTTATTATCAATTTTGATTATAGAGTAGTATTGTCAATAGTTGCCAAGGCAAATTTATGGTGGGTGTTAATAGGTGTTTTAGCTGTAGGGGGAAATGTGTTATCTAGTGCTTGGCGGTTAAGTTATATTTTAAGAATATTTAAATTAAAAAAATCAATTTGGTATTTAACAAAACTTTATCTTGTCGGAAATTTTTATAATAATTTTTTACCTACACAAATGGGTGGCGATGTTTATAAAGCTTACCGATTATCAAAAGATTTAGGAAAAACTGGAGAAGGCACATTCACTATATTTATGGATAGATTTAGTGGATTAATGGTTTTATATGTAATTGGTTTAGTAGGTATTTTTGTAAAATTTAAGTTAATCGGCCTAGTTGTTGCAGTTGGATTATTAGTATTCGCAATAGTTGCGTATTACATCGCATTAAAGTTTTTTTCAAGTGATGATAATTTTTTATATAATTTTGGCTTTATAAAAAATACTAAGTTGAATAAATTTGTAAGCAAATTTTCTAAGTTTGTTGGTAAATTCAAAAAAGCAAATGATGTTTTTGTAGATAATAAAATTAAAGCATTAAATGTTTTCTTTACAGCATTATTTGTACAGTTTTTTGCAATGTTAACTACAATTGCTGCTTTTTACGCTGTTGGGGCAGAAATACCTATTTGGGCATTTTTGATGTATATACCTGTTGTTACAATAATGGGTCTAATACCGTCTGTTAATGGATTGGGAATTCAAGATTTTAGTTATGTGTTTTTCTTTGGACAATTTGCAAGTCCCGAACAAGCAGCTGCAGCATCTTTAATCGTGCATTTAACTAGATTTAGTACTAGTTTATTTGGTGGGTTTGTTACATTATTACCTGATTGGCATGTTGAGAAAATGCCTAATTCAAAAAATGTCGTTAATGGTAAGTAAGCCATTAAAAACCTAACATTGTATAGGTTAAGTGCAGTTTATTAGAAATTCAAAATATGAGAAAGTTAAATATTTTAAGAATTGTATATGATTGGCCACCGCCCTGGAATGGGTTAGCTCCGGCACCGTACTATTTATCTAAAGCTCAAGGTAAATTAGGGCATAAGGTTAATGTATTAACGGGATCTTTAGGGGGAAAGAAACTTTTGAAATTGGATTTTACTGATAATCCAGAAAAAAATGTTTATGTATTAAATTTGCCAAGGGCTTTAACAAAACATACTGGTCCATTCTTAACTACATCGCCATGCGTTTTGTTTAACTATTTGTTTAGAAAACTGATTAGAAAAGAGATTGATGTAGTGCATGGGCACGGGCATACCATGTTATGGTTTAACATTTATAAACTTCTTTTTGGTTGGTTAGATAAAACGCCTTATGTTGCTCATTTTCATATAGTTGCAAAAGAAAGAAAAGAAAAAGCCATAGAAAAAGGAGAAAAAATGAAGTTTATGCAAAAATATTTTGAAAATCCTTTA
>CAZDNW010000056.1:0-2597 GCA_964506905.1 uncultured Candidatus Saccharibacteria bacterium | reverse complement strand
CGAGAAATAGAATCAATGCAGGTATAGTTTTTGTCGGGCTTACAAGTAAAAACCACCCGATGAAAACTGCTACAACACCAAGGACGAGATACATCCACCAGTGTTGAGGTTGTAATGCTTTTTCTTCTGTCATAAGTTCTTATTAAATAATTACACTTGTGCATTTATATTGAATCGTTGTAAATTACCCATGTCGCTTGGTTGTTATGCCCCCCACCAGGTGCGTTTCCACCGCCGCTTGTGCCACCATCTTCGTTCCAATTACCCTCATCTAAATTAATAGGTGCGTCACTAATACCAATTAAACCTGCAACCTGCGATATTATAAATGTTCCGCCAAGCAGCAAGATACCAATTACGATTATTATTATTGCTCTTGTTATACCGCCTTGCACCTTCTTCATTGTTTCAGTATCATCACCAGATATTAATTTGTAAACCAAAAGTGCTAATACGATAAATACACCGATTAACACACCAGCCCACCCAATATATTTCATCAGGTTAACAATCCAATAAAATAATGAGTTCAAATTATTAACCTTACCTATATTAGTATCTTCTGATATAGAAGTACCAATATCCTGTGCGAGCGCAACAGCTGGCATAATCGCAACACCAAATGCTACCATTACAAAAGTTACTGGTCTTATTATTTTTCTATTTAAGAAATTCATAATAAAGGTTTCACCTCCTTGATACTTAAGAGTCACAATAGTCTTACTACTAACCAAATATTACTCTTTAATAAAATTATAACACAAACATTTGAAAAATGTGCAATAATATATTAGTAGAATTTTATGAAATTTCATTTTAGGCGATTACACATAGCTACAATCTTGATTGTGACAATGATATTTGGCGTGCCTGTGCTTTATGCTACCACACCTTCTCGGGTTGGTGCTGAAAGTGAAGACATAGATGAAATTCAAAAAGAAATTGAAAAACAAAATGAAAAGTTAAATAAAAAAAATAGAGAATTGGAAAATGTAAAAGAGCAAGCCAACAAAATATCATCACAGATAAAGTCTTTATCTGGGCAACTAAATGTAACACAATCACAAATTAATCAACTAAAATCCGAAATAGATAAATTAACAGAACATATAAATAACCTAGACAAAAAAATAATCGTAAAAAATAATGAATTAAACAATCAAATTCAGACTCGCAATGAAACCCTAAAAGAACTGTATATAATCCAAAAAATACCTAGGATTTCACTTTTATTATCGAAAGACTCGTTCGTTGGATTTGTACAGAACCTTTCTTATTTTAAAGATTTTGTAGACACAACTTACAACTACATAGGATCAATTAATTCCAATATAAAATCGTACGAACAAGATAAGAAAGACATTGCACAAGTAAAAAAGCAAGTAGAAAAACAGAAAGAAGAATTACAAAAAATATCTGACAGACTGGCAACCCAAGTGGCATCTGCTCAAGGAACTTTAAATTCCCTATCACAAAAACAAAATACAATTCAACAAGAAAGAAGAGAAATTGAAAGAAAGTTAAGTGAATTATCAGCAAAACAAAAGGCACTTCTTGAAGAAAAAACAGAAACATTTACAACTAGTGTTGGAGATGTGCCAACTACAGGCGACCCGCATGCACGTGCTGATTATGATCCGGGATTTAGAAAAGCCTTTGCGGCATTCTCATTTGGGGCACCACATAGAAAAGGAATGAGTCAATATGGTGCAAAAGGTAGAGCCGAAGATGGTCAAGATTATAAGAAAATTTTAAAGGCATACTATGGTGATGTGGAAATAAAAGAAGTAGATGTTCCAAAATATATTAATACAGATAAAGGCAAGATGGAACTTGACGGAAAATACTTGTATGGATTAGCAGAAATGCCATCAAGCTGGCCAAAAGAAGCATTAAAAGCACAAGCGGTTGCTGCACGAACCTATGCACTAGCAAGAATTGGATGGCGAACATACAACACTAATCCTTCTGGTAGCATTTGCACAACCGAAGCTTGTCAAGTTTGGTCATCATCAAAAGCAAATTCTAGTTCTGCTGCACGCTGGCATGACGCAGTAAAAGATACAAAGGCTAAAGTTATGATTAGTAAAAAAACTGGTGAAATATTTTCTGCTTGGTATGCGGCAACATCTGGAGGATACAATTATAAATATACAAGTTTAGGACACACCACTAAAGGAGGCTGGGACACATCATGCGGATCAAAAGATTGCTGGACCAGTAAAGCATATGAAAGTAAGGCAGGTTCACCTTGGTTTTATAAGGGTTGGTATAAAACGAGGAGTAATAAATCATGTGGAAGAAGCCATCCGTGGTTAACTGAGAAAGAATTTGCAGATATCGTTGGTGCTGCAGTTTTATATAAAGAAGATAAAGACAATCAAAAGCACTTATCTCAGCCCGATGCTAAATCTTGTTGGGGAGAAGATATTGACGACACATGGTCTATGGATAAAGTAAGGGATAAAACAGGTATAAAGAAAATTAAAAAAGTAAAAGTAACTTATTCATCTGGTGGTTATACTGATAAAGTTGAAATAGAAACGAATAAAGGTACTTATAAGTTTGATGGAGATGATTTTAAAGCAATATTTAAC
>CAZDNW010000055.1:0-3702 GCA_964506905.1 uncultured Candidatus Saccharibacteria bacterium | reverse complement strand
GAACACCTATTTTTTTTAATATCATTTGAATTTCAGATACCGTTTGTTCGGGGCTTTTTTTAGTTGATTCCATAAAAAGAGTTATTTTTTCAGCCATTTGTTTTACCTCATTTTTAATTAACGCATTGCTAACAAATCATTCCACCGGAACGCTTTCGCGTCCGGTGAATTCGGACGTTATGCTTTAAATTGCTTATCTACAAAATCCTTTAACTCTTTTGCAGAATAAAATTTATTTACCCTTGCGCTGGCTTTACCAACTGTAAATATTACAAACAAAACAATACAAAAGAACGTCCATAAATTATCACCACGACTAAACCATATTGAAAATATCAAAAAGCCAAAAGTAACAACATCTGATAAAACGGCCTGCAAAAATGATTCGCGATAATAAACAAATACCTTCTTCTCTTTGTTTTCCATAATATCCTCCTATAGCATAACACCCAGTTTAACACGGACGCGCTCACGCGCCGGTTAACTGGATCGTTATGCATTGCCAAATGAAAATTCGTAATGATCTACTAAAGCAAGTGGAATACCAACAACTTTGTCGCCATCCCAAAATGCTATCATTTGCTCGTAATCGCCGAATGGTTTTGATGTAATATCTTTATTTAGAAAACTTCTTCCATCGCGTAAAAAAACACTTATCTTAGGGTTTTCTAAAAAATTTGGCTCTTTAATCATAATATAATTCTCCTATAATAAAATTTTATAGCATAACACCCAGTTTAACACGGACGCGCTCACGCGCGCCGGTTAACTGGATCGTTAGCTGCCTCGTTTATATTTCTTAATTTCTTTCAGTACTTTTAATAATTGCTTTTCTGTTAATACTATTTCAGTCATAGAAACATAATGACATTTAATCACTAAAAGGACCCCGATAGTTGACTCATCTTCTGAAGTAATTTCACAAATTTCTTGTTTTGTAATGTCTTCATCACTAAAAATTTTCATAGCACCTCCAAATAAATATTTATGTCAGCTAACAAATCATTCAAGCCGAACCGCTCACGCGGTCGGCTTAATTCGGACGTTAAACCGATTTATAAATACGTATTTCTTCGTCAAGTAAATCATTACTATTAAATTTAATCTCAGCAATCCAATAAGTTTTTAATAAAGCCCACCCATCTGCAGAGAACGGATGTCTTCTATTTATATGATGAAACCAAAATGTAATAATAAAATATCCATCATATATTTTATATACTGAAAACCAAAAATACGAATATCTTTCTGGTACATCATCAGTGCTTTTGTCGTTATATTGTTCTTGTAAATCGTAATATTTATCTTTAATCTTTTTAATTTCTTGCTCAAATATTTCTTTATTTCTGTTTCTTTTAGAAATACATTCTTCAATAATACTTATTGCAGTTTTTGTTTCAGTATCTCCAAACCCCAAAATCATTATTTATTCTCCTTTCGGTTTAACAAATCATTCCACCCGACCGCTTAACGCGGCGGGTGAATTCTGGCGTTATAATGCTCCCCTGATTTTCTTTAATGCTTTCCAATCAACAAAATAAATTTTATCTGGAGGAACCGCGTCATTTATTATCACTGGGAATCCTAATAATTTTCCAGTTCTTATTCCTATTTGTGAAGTGGATAATTCTTCAATTTCTTCTCTTATTTTGTTTGCCATTTGACTGTGTAAATGAAACTCATAATTATCTATATTGCCTTTTTGGGCTTTAGTTTCATCAATTATTTTTTTAATATAATCTAAATTCATAATAAATCCTTTCGCATTATAACAACCGCATTAACTCGGAACGCCTCACGGCGTCCGGTTATGCGCAGGTCGTTAGGCTTATTCTTTCCAGTTGTAAATATATTTAAACTGTCCATTCCTACTAAAGACAAAGCCAATAAAAGCACTATCAATAACAATAGAAATATCGCCGTCGTCGTGCTCTTCTTTTCTAAATTTAATTTTATCCCAATCGCCTGTTTTTATTCCTGATTTATCTTGATTTTTAAGTATTTGAATTAATTTTTTAATATCAGTCATAATGCTACCTCCAGCCTAACAACGGCTTCAACGCGGACGCTGCCACGCCCGCTGGTTCTCGTTATCTATCAGGCTCCCAGCGTGGCAGCGCCGGTTAAGCCGGACGTTGTGCTTTTTATATATTACCCCACATCTCCAATATAGAAATACGTTTCTGTGGATTCGTTATTTTATTTAAATCAACGGGAACTCCATTAATCATTGCAGATATAGCACGCAATTCTTCAATATTTTCTTTTAAAACCTTTTGATCTTCTTCATTTGAAATATATATTACAGCATTTATGGCTGCTAACAATTGTTCTTCTTCATTGGTTTGTAGCCAATGATTTTTAGTTACTCCCATAGCAATCTTGAGCTTATCTTCCAAAGATAATTTGTTTATGTTTTCTTGTTCATTTAATTGATCAATTGCTTCCGCCATTGCAATCGCTGTTACATTGTCCATTATATTCCCCTTTATGTTAGATTAATGTTTATTAGCACAACAATGCGCTGCACCGGAACGCTAAACGCATCCGGTGAGCGCTGACGTTATATGGTTTTACGAATCGCATTCTTAATCATTTCAGCACATTCCAAACATTTGTATATTGTGCCAAAATTATATTCAAGTTCTAATGTAGTTGATATTGCTTTTTCGCCTTTATTAATTTTTCTTTCGCAAAACCAACAAATATGTTCTTTTCTTGTCTTAACCACTTTTTGTTTTATTATTCTACATTGAATATCAAACATAAAAAAATTCTCCACATAACAACCGCATTAACTCGGAACGCCTCACGGCGTCCGGTTATGCGGAGCGTTATATGCCTATATTTTCCAAATAATCTGCCATAAAGGGCAATTTTGATTTTACCAAATTTATAAATCCATCTTCTTTAACCTCTCCATTGGTACGCCTTGCAAAAGCATTCCATTTTTCATTTAGTTCTTTAATAATAGCAACTATAGCACCATCTATTTTAGCATTTCTTATTTTTATTAATTCCTGAGACTCATCAAAAAATTCAAGAATAATATCGCTCAAAACTTTATGTTTATCTTCTGCCTGAAGATATTGTTTGGCATATTCTTTAGCTTTTTTCATAATATCATCCTAAATCTTGTTGACATATAACCAGCGGTTTAAGCCCGACCGCGCCACGCGGTGGACTCGCTGGTTTGGTTAATTGTTTAGGCGCGGCGGCTTAACCGCAGCGTTAGCTTGCTAAATTTGATCCCATAGTCGCTCATAGCACTTTTCACATAATGGAATTTCTGTATCATCTTTAGAATAAAAAGGATGGTTAGACATATCGCAAAATACTACATCATCACTTTTCTTACCACATTCAGAGCAAGCTAACAAATCGCTCAACTCAGACGGCGAAACGCCGCCCGGCTCTTTATTGTGTTCGCAGTTTTCACAACTTCTTTTCGGGAATTGGTAAAAACATGCATCACAAATACTCACATTTCCTCCTTTCTGCGTTTCGCCGCTGGTTAGCTCTTATCGTTAAACGAATTAAATTACATTTAATATTTTACCACATTTCTTACAATATCGAACTTTCCCCATGCCCATTTCACGGTATACCCAATCGCTTGGTTCGTGTTTACAAATACGTGATTCATAAAAAAAACATTTCAACATATTTTTTTAATAAGATATTTATACACAAACATTATTT
>CAZDNW010000054.1:0-5799 GCA_964506905.1 uncultured Candidatus Saccharibacteria bacterium | reverse complement strand
GATAGAAGAATTTGGTATTGATTGTATTAAATCATTTTGTCCTCCACACCCAGATACATTACTATCCAAACCTAAATCTTCAATTAAATCTATTGTATCTATAACCTTAGAAGTTTTTAAATCTGCGAGAATTAAATATTTTCCAAATATTAACGCAACAACATCATCATCACTTACAAGTATCTGGTTTGAATAATAAGTTGCTGGTTTTTTTTCTGTATAACTTATTAGTTTAAAGCCACTTGCTAAATCAGGATCTTCAATGTGTTGGCTTTCAAATATTTCATTAAAATAATCATTAGGGTAATCATGTGCACCTTCAAACTCTATTTTCTTAACTTCGTCTGTTAATAAGTTTGTAATACTAATGCCACCGTCTTCTCCTAAATCACAAGACCTTTGTGCATAAGCAAAAAATGGGATGTTTTCGCCATCTATTTTAGATGTGTATATAATATCATCACAACTAGGTAATAATCCTGTGTCTTTATAGTCATAAGGAGGTAATGGGTGTGGTAGTTGTGGTAGATTAGGTATGTTTTGTTTTGGCTTTATTAAACCCTTTAAATCAATGCAACGGTTTCTATAAGCTATCTCCTGTATTGAAGTGTGCTGATTGCTTTCATCTCGTTGAAGAAATTTGGTAAGTATATTAAGTCTTCTAGAATCAGGTCCCATTATTAATTTAAATGGCTTTTTGTATTCATCATTTGGAATATTGTTAAATAAAGTTCTGGTATATCCATTATATGTTTCTGTTATTACATTTTTACTTTCGTCATAGTTGTATGTGGGATTTACCGGGTAATAAGAATATTTATCTAACATATGAAAATACTCTTCTTTGTAATAATCGTTTTCTAAATCTGTGTAAGTTTCGTATAATGCGTATAAAATTACAAAAAGTATGAGAAAGGTTAATATTAACAGGGAAATTCCTGTTACTTTAAATATCTTTTTCTTGTTCACATTTTAATTTTAGCATTTTAATATGTGAGATTCATTAACTTATTTATAAGATTCACTAAAAATCAGGACATAACCATTTAAGTCTTTTATCGCAAATTCCTTTGAGCCGTAATCAGTTGTATGTAATTTTTGTATAATTTCCACATTATTTTTTATGGAATTAAAAAATTTATCAATGTCTTTTATATTTAGGTAAATTACAAAGGTTCCACCTAGAGTGTTGCGACTGATTTGTGGAATCTCTTTTGAAAATTCATCATATTTATAAAACATTAAATCTAGAGAATTTATAGAAACAGATGCAAAGATATTATCTTGGTAATCAATCGATAAATTTTTAAATATACTTTTATAGAATTTGAGAGTTTTTTCAATATCACTAACAGCAAGTTCGATAGAAGCTGATAATATTTTCATGAATTTAATAACTATAAATATCTAACATTATATTAGATAAATAGGGGAATTGTTGCAAGTATTGTTATTAAACACATTGTAGCAAGATTTAATTATGTAGCTTTAGTCTAATGGGGGCCAAATTTCATTGAATTTGTGGGTGTGAAAGCCCAAGGTTTTTCCTACATTAAGATTCTCTATGTTATCGTCGATGAACAGTATGTTTTGTGGAATTTCTTTTGTCTTTCTTAAAAGATATAGGTAAATTTCCTTATTTGGTTTTGTTATACCGATAAATCCGGAGGTAATATACTCATCAAAGTATTTATCTAATTTAAAATGATTAATTCTATATTCCATCCATTCTCTTGGTTCATTATTTAAAGAGACGATTTTATACTTTTTTGCTAATGTAATAATTTCATCTTCTACATACGGGACAATCGTTACGGTTTGTCTGTAATATTTTTTTTATAAATTAATATCCAAATTATATTTTCTAACGGCAGGTAACCAAAAAATATCCTCTGTGATTTTGCCAGTTAGAAATGATGAATAATTCGGTTTAAGTAATGCTTCTAAATCGTGTTCTTTTATTCCAAAATCTCTTTCGATTCTTTTATATGTAAAGTTTTCGGTTAATCCTTCAAATAAAACTCCTCCTAGATCGAATGCTATTGTAGTAATCGTTTTGGGGATATCTTTAATAATCATATTATTAAATCAAATGGTTGCCCAGCTAGGATTCGAACCTAGATTAACGGCTTCAAAGGCCGCTGTCCTACCATTAGACGACCGGGCATTGATTAAGTTACGCATTCTCAATAATACACAAAAATTATGATTGTATCAATATTAAGTTGTATTTTGTAAACCTAACAATAGAAAAGCAATCTCTATATTTTTCTTACAAAACTCAAAATAAAAAGTAACAAATGAAAAAACCCAAAATAAACCCATATGTCTATATTTGTCATTGTGTATCCTATAGACTTGATTGCCCAAGCCGTGTATAATGTTGGTACAATCTCATAGTACATAAGTTAAAAAAGGGATATAAAGCTTCTAATGGACAGGAAGAATCTATATCAAAAAAAGAATAAACTAGATAATTGGATTCGAAGAAAGCCCTTTATTTTACGCATATTTTTGTATATTCCGATAACATATTTTCAAATTATTTATTATATTTATAAAGTTATTCAAATTAAATCAATTAACCTTGTCTCAAAATGGCAAGCTCATAGTAGCAAGTTGTGGGTTTCTGTTAATTTGAGTGCCAAAAATAGTAAAACTAGTAAAAGAAAGAAAAATTCCAAAATCAAGAATGATAAAAGTAAAAGTAAAAGAATAAAAGATACAAATGTAATTTATGGATTGTTCACCAAAATTGACAAAAAGGTGATAGCCATGCTAGCAATTATAGATTCAAAAAGTTATAACCTTAAAAATCTAATTGTTGCAAGATTACATAAAGCCAATGCAAAGAATGTTGAGATAAAAAAGAAAAACATTAAAAAAAGTAATAATGAGGAATTTAAGCAATTATCTTTGGTAGACTCAATTGCAAAATCTAAAAAGAAAAAGAAAACTAAGAAGGAATCTAATATTTTTGTTAGATTTAAATCATTTTTGTTAAAAGATGTTTCTATTTCTTCTGCATTTGTATTTCTATTGCATCAATTTAAAGTCGGTTTTCTAGCATTAGGAAGATTAACCAAAAGATTCTTAAAGAAAGTTTTATATGTAATTTTATATCCATTTAGATTACTAAAGAGAATACTTCATGCAATTTTTAATTTTGAAGTGAGAATTAAGATATTTCACCCTTTAACAATCTTGTTTCTTATTGTTATTGCATCAATTTATATAATTTCAGTTTTCTACTTTTCAATATTAGAAGATATGCCTGATTCAAATAAAATATTGGAATATGATCCGAGGCAAACTACAAAGATTTATGACAGAAAAGGGAATCTGTTGTATAAGGTTTACCAAGATGAAGATCGTAGATATGTGAAACTTGATAAAATTCCCAAAGATTTAATTAATGCAACCATAGCTATAGAAGATAAAGATTTCTACAAACATAAAGGCTTGTCTACAACAGGAATTATAAGAGCGGCTAAAAAAACCTTTTTAGAAGAAGATTTGCAAGGTGGTTCAACAATAACTCAACAGCTTGTTAAAAATGTGTTACTAACCCCTGATAGAACTATGGAAAGAAAAATTAAGGAAGCAATTTTATCTGTAGAAGTTGAAAGAAAACTTTCAAAAGATGAAATATTAGAGATGTATTTAAATACAATATCATATGGAGGAACCGCATATGGTGTTGAAGCGGCCGCTAAAAAGTATTTTGGAAAAGAGTTAGATGAGTTAGATTTAGCCGAAAGTGCATATTTAGCAGGATTGCCTGCGGCGCCCTCAGTGTATTCACCATTTAGTGGAGATTTTGAATTAGGTAAAAAAAGACAAAGAGAAGTTTTGCAAAGAATGGTTGAAGACGGATATATAACGCAAGAAGAAGCTGATAAAGCATATCAAGAAGGCTTTATATTTGCATTTCAAAACCAGCCAATGAAATCGCCCCATTTCGTAAACTATGTTTTAGCAAAATTAGAAGAAAAATATGGTCAACAACTGGTTATGCAAGGTGGATTAGATGTTTATACTAGTTTAGATCCTGAATTACAAGGAATGCTTGAAGAAACTGTTAAAAAAGGTGTTAACTCTCTAAGTAAATACAATGTGCATAATGGTGCGGCAATAATAACAAATCCGCAAACAGGTGAAATATTAGCGATGGTGGGGTCGGTTAATTTTTGGGATACAAAAAATGATGGAAATGTAAATGTAACAATATCACCAAGACAACCGGGATCGTCAATCAAACCTTTGTTGTATTCACTTGCGATTGAATCTGGAAAGTTTTCACCTTATACAAAAATACAAGATTCGCCTGTAACATATGCAATTGCAGGTAGTAAACCATATAAGCCAGTAAATTATGATGGCAGATACCACGGCACAGTTGCGTTAAAAACAGCACTTGCGAATTCCTATAACATACCGGCAGTAAAAACCTTAAATGTATTAGGAGTTGATAATTTTATAGAGCATGCAAAAAAAATGGGGATAACAACATGGAATGATAGAAATAGATACGGTTTATCACTTGCTTTAGGTGCAGGGGAAGTCAAAATGGTAGATATGGCAACGGCTTATGGCGTTTTTGCCAATGGTGGGTATAAAAAAGAACTAGACCCAATATTAAAGATATATGATTCATTCGGATTCTTATTGTATGAAAATGGTTGTGTTGATTTGTTAAAAGAAAACCCATCTATATTAACAAAAAGAGCATTAATTGAAGTTAGTGCAGAAGCCAAAGATGATAGCGAAGTTTACGCATCTGATGATTCATATGGAATCTCTTGCCAAAAAGAAAAAGTGTTATCAGAAAAGACAGCCTATTACATGGTAAATATGTTATCTGATAATAGAGCGAGATTACCCGCTTTTGGGTCTAGAAACAATCTTGGAATTCCCAATAAAAAAATTGCAGTAAAAACAGGAACTACAAATAATGAGAAAGATAATTGGGCAATCGGATTTGCTAAAAATTATTTAGTTGCTACTTGGATAGGTAATAATGATGGGGAAAGAATGCATGGAGTTGTATCTGGTTATCATGGAGCTTCTAACATTTGGCGAGATGTGTTTGATTATTTAATAGAACATAGAGATGTTGATGATAGTTTGCCGTTACCTGCAGGATTAGTTGAAGTTGAAATTTGCCCATTAACTAATACGCTAGCGTGTGAGGGTTGTCCAAATGAAAAAAGAATTTACGAAAAAGGTAAAGAGCCGAAACATAAATGCTCACCAGATGTTGTAAAAAGAATAATTGAAGAAAAAGAAAAAGATAAAGAAGAAAAGAAAGATGATTGATACTGTTTTGCTATACATATACTGGAAATTTAATTTAAATTTGCTATTATTTATATATGGCAACAGAAAATACAAACTCTTCTAGACGATACCTTCAAAAAGTTAGAAAGCCCCATAAAGTCTTGTTTGCCGTTGTTGCTTCACTATTATTTTTAGGGTTTGTTGGGTATTTGATATATAAGGATGCGAAAAAGGTTGAATATCAAGGCAATGCTACTGAACATTACACAATATCGGATGAAAACAAGAGCGAAACTCAAAAAGAAGCAATTAATAGTGGCGACTATAACGGATTAAGTCGAAAAGATAGTATGATTAGTGAGAAGCCCAATGATAATCAGCAAAATGAACATAATAATTTAAATCAAATACATAAGAACAGTATTAAACCGTTGGAGAAATCAAGACAAGATTTAAGTCAAACTAATGGTACTAAGTGTACAAAAGATGATAACTCCTTAATATATATTACTGATAATA
>CAZDNW010000053.1:0-11144 GCA_964506905.1 uncultured Candidatus Saccharibacteria bacterium | reverse complement strand
TTTTTTACTATCAAACTCAAATCGTCCTCAAGTTCAACTAATTTATCTTTCATAACAGTATCATCAAATACTACAACTTGAACATCTACATCTATTTCTGATGGGGAATTCGATACTTTTATTGCTTGCAAATAAATACCGTCTTTATTTAATTCGTTTTCTAATATTTGTTCAACTTTATCAGATGTGACTGAAACTCTAACGGTTCTATATGTTGTTGTAACTAAAAATACAGTTATTATAACTAGTGCTATAACAGAGAACTGAACACCTCTTTTTACAGCCCTTTTTGTCTTATTGTTTTTAGGACTAAACCCAAGTGCCATAAACATTACAGCTCCAAAGAATGTGATAGCTATTAAATTTGTTAAAAATAACAATGTAGCACCCCAAGCAACATCAAAATGCCCATCTCCTAAACCGATTCCAACAACTGCCAATGGTGGAACTAATGCAGCTGCAATTGCCACACCTGGCAATGCAGCTGCATTTTCTTTTTTAACAACTGCATAAACTGCTGCCAATCCTGAAGCAATAGCAACAACTAAATCTAATACAGATGGCTCTGTTCTTGATAATATTTCGCTAGTTAAAGTATCACCGGGTATTAAATACGCTAATAAAAACGCGACTAGAACAGCAACAATAGCACCTCTTATTGTAGAACCAATTGAGATTAGTAAATGTTTCATATTTCCAATTACAAGATTTAAAGACGCGGCAAGTATAGGGCTCATTAACGGAGCGACAAGCATTGCACCTATTATTATTGCAACATTACTTTGTATTAACCCTATTGTTGCGATTACAGAAGCAAGGGTTATCATCACATAAAAATCAACTGACGGCCTCGCGCTTTTGAGCATATTCATTCTCACACTTTCCTTTTGTGCTTCTGTTGCCTTAGGTAAAGGATGAATTATGCTATACCACAATGATTTCAGCCAATACGCTGATATATTTTCACTTTGATTTGTTATCAACTTAGGAACCTCTTTAATATCAATCAGTATATCCAAAACCCTTCTTGCAAAAGATAATTCATTATTAAAAACCTGCTGGTTTGACACATCATATATAAAAATAGGGTAGACAACATTTGTTACTTCTTTGTCAATCTTTGTATATTTATCTTTATTTTCAGCTTCTGCAACAAACCTTTTAAGTTCTTTATTTAAATCACCAATCGGTATAACTTTTACATCAAAGCTCTTAAAATTAAGTGAATTAAATAATTTTTCGTATTTTGATTTTGCTTCTCGCAGTTCTCTAGAAGTAACAGGTTTGTCATGATCATGGGCTTTAATAACATGAAGAACAGTCACCTTAAGTCTATTGACTTTTAATAACCTTCTTACAGCATCATAAATCATGTCCATATTAGAATAATCATGGGAAATTATAACCATATGCCTGCGATCCCAGATGTCGTAATGTCCAAACAGAGAGTAAGTATTTTCAGTGATAAACCCTTCTACAAACTTTTCCTCAGCCTTTAAAGAATCATCCGAATTTTCATTCATTTCGCCCAATACTAAATCAATAGCATAATCACTTACCACCTGTTGAATTCCTTCTTCCATTGACTCTGCTTCAATTACAACTGGCAATATATATTTTCGCTTCTCCACTTCTATTTTTGCGATTAAATCTTTAAGCATTTTTCTCAACCTAGCCATATCTTTAGCACTAGTGCTTTCATCGTCAGTAGGGAACCGTCTATCAACTGCCAATAAAATAACCTGTCCTTTTTCTGCCACTGCTATATCAACACCCAATCTTAATAAATCCAGAACTTTTCCGTCACTCCCAAATTTATAAGGTACTAATATATCAAATTCGTTATCATCAATAGATAATGGCGAAAATGTTTGTGCCATAATTCTTTTAATTTTATGTCTTCGAAGGTTATACAAATAATAGATTGTCCAACCTAACAACCAAAAAGCCGTAATCATAAGCGTATGCATACCTAAATTGATCGGCAAAGAAATTGAAATTACAAAAACAATAATCGGAACAATAGGGGTCATCGGTAACTTAAACCATCTATCTTCACTTAGCACACTTTTATTTAATATCTCCGGAACCATCAATCCTGCTGTAAGTAACAAAAACGAAACAGCAACTAGATTTAATGCAATGTCAAAATTAGTGACTAATAATAAAGATGTAATAACTAAAAACATAAAACCTAAAGAATAGGTGTCTTTAGAAACTCTTTTGTGAAAAGCGGTAAAATTATCATAGACAAAATAAGTAGATACATTATTTATTATTTGCTTAAAATTAAATATTCCACCATCAAGAGCCAAATACATCGTTGTTAACATCATTACCGCATACCCTGAAACAAATAAGGCGTCTAAATATTTTGCTGGTGTCGTGTACAATTTCTCTAAATCCTCAATACTTAACCTAAACATAGCACCGCTATTAAATAAGACATCAGCGAACACTAAACCAACTACCATAGACAAGCCTAAGAGGGTTAAAATAACAGGCCAACTAGTTCTGAAAAACTTTGATTTAATATATGAGAGGGAATTCCACCTAATAAAAACAATATCAATCACCCATAATAAACCAAACAACCTTGTAATTATAAGTAAATAATGCGGAATTCTAAATCTACCAATATGATTAAGAGACTGCATAAAAATACTATTGTACTCTGAAATTTTTGTAGCTGTTATAAATGAAATGACAAATACAATAATTAACGCAAGCGTAACCAAAACATATAACCAAACTGACTTCAAATTATATATTTTAAATACCCAATATAATGAGAAAAACGAAAATAATATAACAAATGTTAATGCGTGCGTACCAATATAAAAGTCAAAGAAAAAGTACAAACCAATTTGTACATATAAAGCAAACTCATAAGCAACTACTAAAAACAAAGATGCATACCCTAATATAATTAAGAAACTAGAAAAATAAGTAAGCCAGTTAATTCTATACGAGGAAATCATAGCAAGTAATCCTCGATATCTAGTTTGATTTAGGGATAATTCAAGATAAACCAAAATCACAGGAATCATAAAAAGTAGCACAAATGTATATGCGTTTTTTAAATCAACAGGAACCAATAAATCATAATTATCAAAAAATATTATTATTGAAAGGGTTGCTACAAAAGTTAAACCTAATACAAAAGTTGAAGACGCACTGTTTACATAACGAGAAATTGGGCTAGGAATTTTCATTAAAATTATTGTAGCAGGGTGTTTTGTAATTGTTAAGGAGTGGCTGATACTAAAGGCCCTTTAATTGTGTGAATTTTGAGAATATTTGCTGATGTTTTTTATTTTTTACTCTTTACCAAATTTTAAAAGCAAAAGTGAGACAACAAAAATTAAAACAGTCAAGATTGCTGATGCAATGCACCATTGACACCACGCGTAAATCACAAAGAATTCCAAATATGTTAAATATGCGGAAAACAAAACGCCAAAGACAGAGAATGCAAATAGCACTTTATATTTTTTTACCAACGCTAATAAAAATACCATAAGGTAAAACGCAATACCGTAAACAGAAAGAGGAATTCCAAATAAGTAAGAGTACTGACTTTCGTTAACTGTATAACATGGTGAAATACCACACACTAAAGCAGATGTATTTAACTTAGCGTAAAACATATAACCTGACACAAGCATACCCAAAACCGCTAAAACCATTAAAGTCTTTCTAAAAACAGGCTGGCGAGTTTTAGTTGTGGTTGCAACACTTTCCGTCTCGTTGTTAGTAACGGCTTGTTTTTTTTGATTCAGTTTGCTTACTTGATCTTTGTCATTAACCATATTTAACATCAAAATTAACTAAAACCCACTTTAATTAGAATTAGTAAAGTAGGGTGAGTTAACTGTAATTATCATATCATAGGTTATCATAGAAAAAATGAGTAGGGGAGTTTAAGTTAAAAACCCCTCCCCCGAAAATATAAAAATTGCTAGGGGAGGGGTCGAAAAAATTTTTTACCCTAAAAAATTTTTTCGACCCCCTACCTTACTCAGCAAACCTAAAACCCGTAACAATTTTCAACCATAATTTCTAGAAAAACCGGTAAAAATCTCAACCGAAAACCGCGCGCAGCAAACGTCGTAATATACCACGAAATAACAAAAAAATAAATAAAAGGTTACCTAAAAGAAACCTTCAAAAAGCGAAAACTCACCAACCACAGTAAAAACAATTGACTTCCCCATTACAAACTAACTAGTGTAGTACTCCCTATATCATTCTCGCCAACAAAACATACAAATCATCCTACAATCATCGTCACACTTTAATAAATCTAATCATAATAACTTAAACAGCCCTACCATTTACAAAACTTACCTTCTTTAACACCTTTAATAGGCTCATAATAACCTGACAGATAAAAGAAAATTAAAAATATCGCGTTTGCATTGCCTTTAACTATTGTAAAAGGGTTTCACATAATCTAATCCTTCACCACCCTACACAAGCGACTATTATGCATTAACAATCTTTGTAATTTCGTCATAATTCAGCAATCCATTTTGTGCACCAACAATTTTAATAACTGATGAACTATTATTAACTCCCCACAATGTCGCTTCATGCAAATCCTTACCATACAAAATTGCACTAATAAACCCAGAAGCAAACGCATCACCTGCTCCCGTCATTTCTTGCACTTCAGTTTTAACAGAGTCTGTATGAAAAAATCCTGCCCCACTATTAACATAAACACCATTTTCGGCATCTGTAAGAATCACAGTTTTAATACCTTTCTCCCTTAATAAATTAGTTAAATCCTCAATTTCAATATTATTTCGCGTTAATCCTTGATTTAAAATCGTACAACCTTCTTCAACATTAGCAATTAAATAATCAATATACGGAACAATTCTTTGTATATCTTCATATGCATTTAACAGTTCTCGTGACCCGGGATTATAAAACAATCTTAATCCTACATTGTCTTTTACCAACTGAATAACCTGATCGTATAGATGACTCACTTTATTTCCAACAGAACTTAAAAAGACATCTCCTATATCGTCAAAAACCACTTTCGTTAAATCATATTTACGGTTGCTATTGTGCGTAAAAATTGTTCGTTCATTTGTATAAGACAATATAAAAGCTTGGTCTGTTGGCAGGTCATCAACAAATACATATTTGGAATTTACTCCATGCGTTTTTAATTGATCTAATACATCTTTTCCTTTCAAGTCATCACCAACTATGGAATACAAATAGGTTTCTATACCAAGTGCGGTAACACCAACCGCAACATTCGCCGCCCCACCGCCAATACTATATCTAACATCTTCAACAGGAACCTTATCTCCAAACCCAAAACAAACTTGACACTTTTCGTGCAAAATATCACAAACCATATCAGGGCTTTCTATTTTATAAAAGGTATCTAGTGTTGCGTGTCCAATAGCAAGGAGTTTTTTAGACATAAAATTTTAAAACTTATACACTAAAATTCACACATAAACCCTTAAATCATTATTCTTCTGGGTTATCTATAACACTTCCATCCTCAACAGTAAAAGTAGATAAAACTTCTTCCATATCAGCCAATTCAACATCCGTTGGAATAGAAATTCTCACAAATTCACCATTAGGCAACTTCTTTGATAGAATCACATACTCTTCGCCAGTGTTTGAGTTTTGTGACAAATACCTGCTAAAATCAACATCAAGTGCAACATAATCTGGCATTTTACTTAAGGCAATTTGATCACTTGATGTTTCAGCTAAATACCTTAACGGTTTATCTGAAACAGAGATTATCATAATTAGCTTATCACTATCACCTTTTGTTTCTGTGGAATTCACTTTCTTATCTTTTCCACCGGCGGTGCTTTTTTCATTTATCCCAGAGTCTTCTGTATCTTTAATTGATTTCTCTATTTTATTTATTCCCATTCTATCTGCTTTTGGTGGACATTTTCTAGATTCATACAGTGCTAACGAAGTATCTTCCGATGCGAAGTAATCAATATCACAACTCGTCCATCCAGAAGGAATTAGTATAGAGAATCCGGCATCAAATGAATATTTAGAAGTTCCATCTTGAACTTCCTTTTTTGTATACTTCACCTTTGATTTCACTTCTCTCTCTGTCTCGGCAGGCAATACTTTCGGTGCTTGTTCCACTGTTTTAGCCAGATTTGATATTTTCGTTGCTTTTGGCGCCTCATGAATAATCTTCCTATTTTCCTTTTTATCAGCAACAAACAAAACGAAATAAGTACCTACAACAAGCAACCCAATCAAAAACGCATACACAGATACTTTTAATGTTTGCTTGTTCATTATTTCTGCTTTTTCTTTATCCCCTTTCTTTTCATTTTCGTTATTAGGTAAGTTATTCTGATTGTTCTGAGAATTTTTAGATACTTCTACATTTGGTTTAGCATTTAATTTAGATTCTCCTTTATTGGTTGTCGGTTGGGAATTTACAGGTTGTTTATTATTTTCAACACCGTCATTACTAGAATCTACGGCCCCCGTATATACGGTAGCTTCAATTTCAGCCTCTTCCCAAAGCGATTTATCTTTCTGCTCGGGCTTTTGTTCAAGATTTTCCTTTGCAGTTGGTAAACTGTTACCCGACTGTGTAGAATTTACTTCATCTGTCAACGGTTTAGTATCAATATCTTGATTACCCTTTATAACTGGCTCCTGTGATTGTTTATTATTTGAGACATCAGTTTCTGCCGAAATTTTCAGCTGGTTCTTTTGCATATTACCCTCACTAACAGCCCCCCAATCAGCGCCATCTTTTTGTGTATAACTTGAGGTACTCCCATTAATTTGTTTGTCATTTGGTAATATTTCCACTGCATCAGAGGGGTCATTTACAACTTTCAATTCTGAATTCATACTCCCTACTTCTGATGTCACAGTACTTGATATGTTTGCTTTTTGTAAATCATTACCTATATCTTGAGTACCAGTCGAAACCTGTTGTGTTTTTCCAAATTTTTCATTTGTCATACCGTTTTGTGTAAACTCATCGCTATCTACAGGTGTTGTTTCCATTGAGTTAACTAACTCATCCACTGAAAAATCGGTTTTATCATTGCCATCTATATCTGATGCTTGAAAATCATAAGTTTCGTCTTTTGGCTCTGTTTGTTGAGTCTGACCTGGTAAATTCTGTGTCTGTGGTACTGGTGCGTCAGAATTCTTTTTTTCTAATTCAACTACTGGTTGAGTTGTATTTTGTTGAGATGTTTGTGTTTGTGATACTGATTGTGGTTTTTGTTGCAATCCTGATTGTCCTTGAGACCCTGGTTGTATCTGCTGTTGCGGTTGAGATTGCGTTTGATTGTGTTCGCGATGTTGATATTGCGTTTGTGGCTGTTGATATTGTTGAGAATTATCTAGCATCTGCCCTTTATGTTGTAGACCTGCATTTGGTTGATTATTAAGACTTGCGTTTGATTGTGTAAAGCTTTTTTCTTCTTGTGTTTGATTGTGCCCCGTTTGATTTTGAAAATCCTGTGTTAAACGGTTCTGAGAATTTTGTGTTGTTTGTTGTTGAAAGTTTTGATTATTGTTTTGACTTGGCTGATTTGGATTTTGTTGACCTGCAACAGTTTGACTTTTCTGTGGTTGGTTTGCATTTAAATCTTGTCCATGGTTTAGTCCGCTATTTGAATTAGTTACAGAGTTATCAACAAAAGAACCTGCATTAGAGTTGTTTGCAAAATTTGATTGGCTTTGATTCGCCAAATTAGTTTGGTAATTATTTTGAACACCACCCTGATCTCCGCTTTGACTTCCCGTGCCTACTTGATTGCCAAACCCATTAGATTGATTAAATCCTGACGGTTGATTTCCACTAAAATTATTAGAACTTGTATTATTTTGTGTATTTGACGGGGCAGTAAAATCGTTCATGTCTCTATTTCAAAATTATATATATAAAACCATAATTACATATAATAGTGCCATTAATATTATATAAGAATCGTAAACTTTCTTAGTAATTTCTCCATTATACATCCAAAACCATCGTCTTAAAGTCTTAGTTCTTATAAATTCTAAAATCTGTTGATATAACATATTTGCACCTACCGACAAAGTAAATGCAAGAGAAAACGCTTGCCCTGCTCCATTAATTACATAAAAAATAAATATCCAAAACAAAATCTGAAATAAAACACTACGAATCATCAATTTATCAAATGCATACTCATTTTGGTTTATATATTCAAAATACCCTTTTATATCTTTATTTTTTGCTATTCTTCTTATCTCTACGGATTTTTCTTCATCAGGGTCAACAATAAAAGAATTTAATAAAAACTCAAAATCCAAAAAAAACATACCTAATATTGAACCTAAAAATATGAAAACAGCTGTAAGCCAATTGCCGACTCCACCAAAAACTACTATACCAAGTGCGATTACCAACGATATTAAAAATGGAATTTTATATCTATTAATTATTGCGTTCACTACATATATTTTTAACACAAAATCATTCACCACTCAAACACATTATATAAAGTTTACAAGAATAACAATTTTAGAGACCGGATTTGATTGGCTTTATAATTATTATTAAGTTTTCGCTGGTTTGTTTTTATTTGAATCCGAAGTTTTTGGTTGATTTTTAGATTTGTGTTCACCTTTCTTATTTTTTGATTTATTGGTGGAATTTAGCCTTTCTTCTTTTTCTTTTCGTAATTGCGCTAATTTCCACATAAAAAGTTTCGGTTTAGATCTGGCATTAGATTCTTTAACAAAATCCCACGCTTTTTGTAACATTACTCTGTCTTCGGTTTTTGCAAGTTTCATATACATCGACATCCTTTTTTCATCCTCTAACCACATAGCCAATCTATATCCATACAATTGCCATTCATACTTCATATATTTTCCTGAATTTTTCTCTTGAATTTTAGCAATTATGTCACCTATTGATTGCATAAATTTAGGATAACATAAAAGAGGGCGAGTTGCCTTATCAGGCAACTCGCCCCTACCCATTCAAACAAAAGAACCCTGCGAAAGCAAGTTTCACCACTACCACTCTTTCTTTCAGATACTCCACCCCTACCTGCAACAAAAAAGCCCTGCGAAAGCAGGGCTCTATCAATCATAAAAATTAGCAAATAATTAGAAATTAATCTTTTTTGCTAAATCACCAACACCGGGTATATTATATCTTTCACCTTGGTATGCTTTTATCATTCCAATTATCGACAATACAATAATTGCTATCCATCCGAAAAATCCTACAAGCCATCCAAGAAGTGGAATAAATCCTAAAAAGAATAGAACAATAGATGCACCTAACAATACCATACCCTGCCTTGCGTGAAATACTACAAAATCATCCTCGTCCTTTTTTATGATATAAAATACAACAGACAATATCCACAAATAACTTAACATAGCAAGAATATTACTGTCTTCGTTTTTAGATGTTTTTTTACCTTCTGCTTTTACAGTTTCAACAGATTGCTTTGCATCCTTTGTCGCTTCATTAACAACTTTTTCTGCTGTCTTGTTTTCTTCAACTGTGGTTGCCATAATAAATTCACCTCCTTTTAACAAACACTTAACTTTAAGATACAACAAACACCTTCAAATTTCCACTTAGTAAATTTACAATTTGATTAGATTTTCTTCGCCAGTTTTCATATTCTTAACTTTAACGACATTGTCATCACGCTCTAATTCCCCATAAATCAAAACATACGAATATTCTCTTTTATTAGCATCTCTTAATGCACCACTTATACTTTGAGGTTTAGTACCCACCACTACCACCTTACCATCTTTTCTCAACTTGTTTGCAATATTAACCATATCAACATACAAATTCTCATCTAACATAGGAAAATAATAAATATTCTCAACAGGCAATTTATCATTCAAAAGCCCCCAATTTTCAAGAAAAATTCGCATTGTAACATCACCCCAACCAAATCCAACCGCAGGTATAGAGTCATTTCTGTACAACGAAAGTAAATCATCATACCTTCCCCCACCAACCAAAGCACGGTTATTTTCAGGATTCTTATCAAATGCCTCAAATACCGTGCCAGTGTAATAATCTAACCCTCGTGCAATTGTACTGTCGTAAACACAATAATTTTTCAAATCAGACTCTTGTATTAAATTTAACAATTTATAAAACCGTAAAATACCGACTTCAACTTTTGAATCCGAACTGTCATTTTTCACAAAACTTAAACCACTTAAATAATCCAACACTTTTGATATATCAAGATTTAGATACCCTTCTATATCTTCTTGGTTTACTGTTATACCAACAGTATCTATCTCTTTATATAACCACTCTTTACCTTTTTTGGGAAATCTATCGAATATACTTAGTAAAACTTTTCTCTTTTCATCATTACCTATTTTCAAAACATTCTCAAAATAATAACTAGCAAACCACCTATTATTAATTCTTACCTCATACATATCTGATGTAGCTCCGAATTCCTCCATAACATTAACAATTAGTTGAATTATTTCAAAATCAGAATAAACAGAATCATCACCAAAAATATCGGCGTTTAATTGAAAAAATTCACGGCCTCTACCCTTTTGAGGTCTTTCAGCTCTAAAAAACTGGGCAATACTAAACCATCGGATTGGTTTAGGATAACTCTTTTCGTAAGCTGCAATCATACGCCCAACAGTTGGCGTCATTTCAGGCCTCAAAGCAAGCGTTCGCTCTGCACGATCTGAGAAACTATACAAATCTTTGCCAGTGTTACCAATCTCATCACCTGATTTATTGTAAATTGATGCATATTCTACAACGGGGCCATTATACTCTTGATAACCATTAAGAGAACAAACCTTGCGCCATGTGTTAAAGATGTATTGTTGAATTTTCCAATCAGAAGGAACAAAATCCCTAAATCCTTTTACTGGTTGAGTGCTTAACTTATCTTGTTTCATAATCCTGACTTTATGTTACCCCATTAATTAAATTTTGCAAAACATGAAAAATAAAAAAGGCGCGAACTTCGTTCGCGCCTTTTCCCTTATACAATCTATACAGTTTATTCATCGAAATCCTTAAACAATTCCTCTAAATATTCATCTAAATCATCATCACCGTATGTACCTTGTTTGTCATACATCTCATCTTGCCCATTACCTTTTGG
>CAZDNW010000052.1:0-10730 GCA_964506905.1 uncultured Candidatus Saccharibacteria bacterium | reverse complement strand
CCAATGTATCAGAAAATGGTGAAAAGCTTGAGTCATCTGTACAGTCGCTACAATCGGTGTATGCATATCTTGCGTAGTATGTATCATCTTTATTTACATTTATTGTTAATGTAGGATCTGTATCTCCTGAGTTATTAACAATGCTGTTAGCAACATTTGCTTCACCTGGGTTTTTACCTACTTGCAACTTGTATTTTTTAGCATCATCAACATTCTTGAATGTTAATATTGCTGTGTATTTTTTAGTATCCCCACCTGGGTTATCATAGCACCTGCTTAAACTTGGCTTATCTTCAGGTTTACTTAAACCGCTTCCTAAATCAACAACCAAATCAACATTTTGTGCAGGAGCAACAACTGTTAAATGTGTACCTTCTGCTAAATCCTTTCCGTCAGGTGCACTTAGATATGCTTTAACATCATATGTTTTACCTGATGTTGCACCAGTCCATGTCCAACTTACATATGAATTGCTTGGACTTACTGTTGTTACAGTTTGGTATTCACCAGTGTTATGCTCTCTTGTCTTTATCTTTACTTGAGTTCCACTGTCAAAACTACCATTTACTTTAACTCTACCTGATATTGTTGCTTTTTGTTCTGGAGCACTTGCTCTTGAAGTTATTACAAAATAGACATTCTTTGCTGGTGCCGCTTTTGTACCAACATTAGACTTAGCAAACAAGTTTCCTTGGCTTGTATATGCTTCTACATATAAATTATATTCTCTACCAGCTAATGCATTATCCCATGTCCAATATGTTCGCGCACCTGTAATTGGTTCTTCAGCTATCATTTGATAAGCTGTATCTGGTTTATTAACTTCTTTTGCATAAACCTTTAATACAGAACCTGTTGGGATATACCCATTTATATCAACATGCCCAGACATTTTTACTGGATTTTGTTCTAATGCTGAATCAGGTAACATATCAAATGTAACATTGAATTCCAAAACATTATCGCTTGATGGTGCAGATACTGTTATTACATTTGAATCAGTTATCTTTTGACCACCAGCATATAATACTGCTTTTGCATCATATGTTTTATTTACTGGAACATCTGGAACTGAAAATGTTGCATTATCTTCTAATGGAATTGTAAAGTTTTCTAATTCTTTAAATTCAGTTGTACCATGCTCTCTGTACATAAGTTTCACATAACCTTGATCGCCTTCTTGAGGTTTCAAACCGTTGTAAACAATAGTACCCGAAATGGTACCGGTTTCTACTGTGTCAGCAGGCTGCTCTTGATTATTGTCGCCACCATTTGTTGGTGTGTTTTTATTTGATATGCCTCTAAACATCAAAAATCCAACACCTATAACCAATACCGCGAGAATTGCGTATAGTATGTATTGATTTGTTTTGTTGGCATCTGATTTTTTGGCTTGTGGCGAGCTTCCTGTCGCTTTTGTAGTGTCAGCCATAATATTTATACTACTTGTTGCGAGTGTTCAAAAAACTGCGCACACACAACTAAAACTAAACTAACTTGATCTGTATAACTAACAAATCTATTCTCATAGTACACTAGTAAAACTTATAAATCAAGGTAAGCAAAAAGTTTATTATTTAAGGGAATTCAACTGAAACAAATTTAATATAAATTCGTTTTTAATTAGTAAATGTAATAGATTACGAAAGAGGCACTAATAATTCAACATCGACAGACATATCTATTTCAATATATTCAACAACGCCTTTATTATATCCCAATTCGTCGGTAATACCCGCAGTAGCTATTCCACTAGAACTAACACCAATAATTACTCCAACAAATAACAATACCGATGCAATTATATAAAGATATGTTTTTATTTCTTTTAGTATAAACATAAAATAATACTGAATTACCTAATCGACTTAACGACTATTAGGTGGAATTCCACTAATTATTTATTTAACGAAACTTAAACTACAAGTTCCTACCTCTTGAGTTTCAACATCAAAACTTGAAATAACAATATGGTCACCCGGCTTAAAATCGCTTTCGTAATCAGAGAAATCGTAACAGTCAGTACCGCCAAAACTTCTAACTAACGACTCAGATCCATTTAATCCAACATAATTCCAATCTGCATAGGTAACAGAATCATTAAATGATGCACAAATTGTATAAGAGTTATCTTTTAGAGTTTGCATGGATATCTCTGATTCACTTGGATAATAAGAATTCCCAACCTTAAATGAACATTTAGATACATCTGCATTATCTAACGGTGCAGAGGCTTGTGCTTCTGTATTAAACATATCTTTGATACTTCTTACTGAATATGTACCTAATACCGCGGCCTGTTCATTATTCACAGCTAACTCTTGAACGTTTTTCTTAGTGGCAACATCTTTTTCACTTACTACCACAAAGTCAGAATTCGGTACGGTTGCGAGTTGTTCATTGTCAATTCTATTTGATAAGTCCTCATCATCAGACTTCTTGTTACTAACTACCACCAAACCTATAAATCCATCCTTAGTATCTCTTAACATATCTTTTTCTACCTCAACATCTGCGTTTGCAATATAATTTGACAGTCTTTCTTCATCGTTAAAGTCGTAATCGAAATTATCATTCTGCACAGTATTTATTGCTACAGAATTACCATAACCATAATCGTCACTAAAATCATAAATTGCAGGATCGATGTAATTATTCACAATCATTTGTGAGTTTGCCTTATAATCAGTTGGAGAGCCGCCAGTCATAAACATAAACCCAAACCCGCTTAAAACAAACAAATACACAATTAAAACGCCAACATATTCAAAAAAGTATTTTAGGGTTGGAACATGAATAAGATGAAGTTGCTTCCAATCGACAAGACCTAATAACTCTTTATGATTAACCAAATGAAGTTGTTCGTAATTAATAAGTTTTTTTTCTGATTTATAATGAAATAAATCTTTAAAAGATTCTTTTAATAAACATTTTTTCGACTCCTTGCATTGGGTATTTTTCTTGCTCATTTTTATGCCTTCTCGGCTAGAGCCCGTCCTTAATATAATTACAACATTTGAACACAAATAAGTCAAGCAAGTTAATCTAAGGAGTTCTTTATTATAGGGTTATTTTCGTCGCAAAAGTCGAACTCAAATTTAATTACATCAATAAAATAAGCGCTTAAAAATATTATAATTCAAACCTTTTCATATACTTTGTATTTACACAAGTTATTATTCCGCCACCTAAAACAATATAATCGTTGTTAAATTTTGTGTAAATTACACCATGTTGCCCTGGTGTTACTCCGAAAAAGCCTTTTGTTTTAGATTTAATTAACAGCAAATTTGAGCCACTATCATTTAAGCTACAATTTCCACTTATATTTAAACTACTACTATCAATATTTTCTACACTCGATGGCTCAAATTTGCCTAAGTTTCTTATTCGCACATAAAAATTACCGTTAAACACATTCATATTCTTCACAAGTTCAATATTATTTTTCACTTCACTTTCTGAATCATAAATCAAAAACTCATTTTGTATTGCATCAACTCTTTTACCTACAACGATAATATTTTTAGAACAATCCTTATCCACAACATATAATGGCACAGGGGTATATTCGTAAACCTTAAACCCGTGCCTTTGTCCAACTGTATAAAAGTTACAACCGATATGTTCACCTATAACTTCCCCATCTAAATTAACTACATCACCCTTTTTCTTTTGCAATTTTTCACTCAAAAAGTGTTTGATGTTTATGTTTCCGATAAAACAAATTCCGGTACTATCTTCTTTATCGGCATTATGAAGCCCGTATTCACGAGCAATTTCTCTAGCCTCACTTTTTTTAAGAACACCAAGCGCAAATACACTCTTCTCTAACACTGATTTTTTCACTTGATACAAAAAATATGATTGATCCTTTTTATCATCAACAGCACTTGCTAAAAATACTGCATCATCATCAAACTTTTTTACTTGAACATAATGACCCGTACTTATATAATCCGCGCCATTTTTAAACGCATAATCGGCAAAAAATCCAAATTTTATATATGTATTACACAAAATATCAGCATTGGGAACTCTGCCCTTTTTATATTCAGACCAAAAATAATTCATTACATATTCATCGTACTCTTTAGTTAAATCAATAATCTCAATTGGAATTTTAAGTTGAGTTGCAACTTTTACAGCATCTTTTTCATCTTCATCTGCAACACATGACTCACCCTTACCTTTCCAACAGTGTATAAAAACGGTCCTAACAGAATATCCAAGCTCTTTTAGTATTAAAGCGGACACAGAGCTATCAACACCACCACTAAGCCCTAAAACAACCTCTGAGCCTCTTTTTATGCCCAATTCATCTAAGTTCTGGCTAACTTTATCAAGATATTTGTCGACTTGTTTCATGGGTGAATATTAACATGTGAATAATGCAATATAAAAGAGATTCTATATCTTGTTAAATCGTTAAACTTGCCTTATCTTTTCAAGTCTATTCTTTAATCACAGAATTTTGTAGATTTCCACTCAAAAATGCAACAATATTATCTCTACTCGTATCTAAAATTCTTTGAATTGCTTCTGTTGTATTAAACGCATTGTGAGGTGTAATAATAACATTTGGCAAATGTGATAACACATGATTTTCTAAGGCAATCTTAAAATCAGTATCTTCACCGTAATTATCACGATATAAAAGTTCTATTTCTTCATTTAACAACGGTTCTTGTTCTAAAACATCAAGCCCTACTGCACCTACCTGCCCTGATTGAATAGCATCAAAAAGAGCGTCGGTTTCAATTAAGCCCCCTCTTGCAGTATTTATAATAACAACTCCTTTTTTCATCTTTGCGAGTGATTCACGATTTATCATGTGATGTGTTTTTTCGTTATACGGAACATGCAACGAAATCACATCACTCTTTTTATACAAACAATCTAAATCGCAATATTTAAACCCTAAATCTCTAGCAAGTTGTTCATTTGGATAAACATCAAAACCTAAAACTTCCATGCCAAAACCCTTTGCCATTCTTATTGTATATGCACCAATTCTACCTGTACCAACAACACCAATTGTTTTACCCATCAAGTCGCTTCCCGTTAATCCTTTTCTGTTAAAACTACCACTTTTAACTCTATCAATGGATTGTGGCAATTTTTTCATCAGGGCTAAAAGCATTGCCATTGCATGCTCAGCAACAGTATTTTGCCCATAACTTGGCACATTACTAACCCCAATATTATGTTTTTTACAATACTCTAAATCAATATGATTAAACCCAGTAGATCTTGTTGCTATATATTTTAATTTTGGAAATTTAGCCAAAGTTTCTGCATCTAAAGTTGAAGTTACAAACACTGAAATAATATCTGAATTTGCATAGTTTTCTGTATTTGTATTTACATTATCTTTTGAAGTTAAAACATTATAATCTGCAAATTGCTTTTTAAAAAACGAAGCACTTTTATCTTCTAAAACATCAAAAAATGTAATAGTTAGTTTTTTGGTTGATTGGGAATTCTGGGCAGTATTCATACATCTAGATTATCAAATTATATCAAAATAGAGAACAAGTAATTCATATAAGCACCAACTCAATACAAATCAAGCGTCATCAATATTCATTGGTAAATCTGATTGTCTTGTAGCTAAATCTGTTGTAGTAATACTAGGTCTTTTAGACTCTGGCAAATTTCTATTAAACAAATAATTTCTAACAATATTTTTAAGCAACTGGCTTTTTGAAACACCCTTTTCTACTGCAGTTTTAGTCAATCTATCACTTAAATATTTATCTAATTTTATACAAATAATTTCATCGTAATGATCTTTTGCTAATTCCACAATCTCAAACACTCTATCAAACAAATTATTACTATTATAATCAAAGACCTGAATTTTAGAATCTTTAGTAGAATCAAGCGAATATGCATCAACCTTTGATTTTTCAGAAGAATAAAGAATATAAACTGGTTTTTTCATTTTTAATGCATATTCTATTTCGTATTTAATATTATCAGTTGGCATTGTAGCTTCAACCAAAACCATATCAGATTTATCAATAAACGCTTTAACCTTTTTAAAATACTCTCCTTTTTTTGTTTCGGCATCAGTTGGAATTCCCTTTTTAAAAATATCATCTGCAATTACTGTTGTTCCTGAATCTTCTAATGCCTTTATAATCGCCTTATACTCAGGTTGAAGTTCTTTAAGTGCAATTGTTGTTCCTACAAAATAAACATACATGTATGATATGATTTTATATGATTAAAGTATATTTGTGAAGTTATGTGGAAATCTCTCGTTGTTTCTGCATACACTTTTAAATTCCACATAATAATGAAACCAACAAAAAAATATGTAACCCAAATATTAGAGATACTACATCAAGAATATGAAAATCCAAAAACCGAACTAGAAAACTGGAAAACACCCGAGGAATTTATGGTTGCTGTAATTTTAAGCGCGCAAGCAACCGATAAAGGAGTAAATAAAGTAACAAAAGCGTTATTTGAAAAATACAAATCGCCCAAAGATTTTGCAAACGCAAAACCTGAAGATGTTGCAAAGTTGATAAAATCAATAAATTATTACAAAACAAAAGCAAAACGAATTATAGATGCGAATAAATTTGTTGTTGAAAATTACGGTGGGAAATTACCAGCCGACATAGATAAGTTGGTAAAAATACCGGGCATTGGCAGAAAAAGTGCAAATGTAATTTTGCATGAAACATTAGAAACTTCTCAAGGAATAGTAGTAGATACACATGTAAAGCGAGTAAGTTATAGGTTGGGGCTAACAAAAGAAACTGATTCTGAAAAGGTAGAACAAGATTTAATGAAGATAATACCAAAAGAAGAATGGGGATTTTTTTCTACCGCAATTGTCTTGCACGGAAGATATGTTTGTAAAGCGAAAAACCCTGATTGTGAAAATTGCGCATTAAAAAAGATTTGCAAAAAAGTTGAAATCTAAAAATAGATTTATTCTTTCAATGGTATGCATTAAAAAGAGGGAGCGTACGCTCCCTCTTTTTGTTTCTTAAATAGTTATAATGTTATTTATTTTTCAACTGATAAACCACCGCTATTTCCTGAGTTACTGTCTAAACATGTTTTAAGTTCTGGTGTCATTGTCCAACCGCATCTTTGCAAATCTGGCTGATACTCACAAGTTGCACTCTTGTAACATGCGTATTCTGGTTTGTACATACAAGTTGTATTTACTGGATTATTAACTTCTGTACAAACTTCCCCATTACAACCTGAGACCATACACTTTGTGCTGTTATTTACCTGGCTTGGTATCTCCGCATCACCTTTTTTTTCACACACATTCACAACACTATCCGGTATCCATTTACAGTTATCTTCACCAGGTAATTTACCACAAACCGCACCTGAATCTTGTAAGCATTGTGCTAATTCCATGTCTTCGCTATGACATGGCCTTTTCATTTCTGGTGTGCCTTTTTCAACACAACTTTCACCACAAGCGCCTCCTATTTGGCACGAACTTGTATCGATATTCGATTTATCTTCCTTCTCTTCTTTAGATTCACACATTTCAACTACTTTCTCTGGATGCCAACTACATTTTTCACCGGGTAACTTACCACAAACCGCACCCGAATCTTGTAAGCATTGTGCTAACTCCATATCTTCACTATGACATGGTCTTTTCATTTCTGGCGTACCTTTTTCAACACAACTTTCACCACACGCTCCTCCTATTTGGCATGCATTTACATCAAGTTTGTCTAACTCGTTATCTTTATCACCAACTCTGACTGGTGGCACATTTGGTATATAATCATCTGAGGGCGGTATTTTTATACCATTCTTTTCTGCGTTTTTCTTGCCTGTATCAGCAAATTCAGTATAATCAACAATAGATACGCTTTCTAATTTAAATGCGGTATCCGGTTCAATTGAAAATATCGAAATCTTAGTAGGTACGAAACCTTTTTCAGTAACAAATTCATTAGCAGAATTTAAAGGAAAACTTACGGCTTTTTTAGTTTTTTCATCTTCTAACAATACAACTGCATTCTCAACATCACCTTCTGCTACAGTTGAAACCTGATAAACCTTATCTTTATCTAAATTTAGATTGCTTTGAGTTAACCCAATTCCTTTTTCCTCAGCAAAAACTATTTGAAATCCGTTACCATTTAAAAACCATTGAAACGCATTATCATTTTGAGAATATCTTTCCCAACCAGCAGCCATTGTTCCCGATTTACAAACATATTGCATAGAATCTCTTTGTTGAATTCCTCTGTAATCTTTACCACCTCGTCCTTGTTTTGCAAAACCTGAATAATCATCGGTTGTATATGTGGCTCCAGAAACTTTTTTTCTTGAATCAGAATCAAAATCAGCCATAGCCATATATTCTTTTGGAACTAATTTTGTTACATCATCTCTTAAATCAGACGACGCAGTAGGACATTCAGACCTTGGATTATCTAACGGGACTTCAACAAAATAAGATCCCACAGTAAAAGAACCGTTCACAAGGGGTTCTGCTTTACTTGCTTTTTGCATTGTATTAACTTGATGTAATGAAGCATATACAATTGCAACCAAGAATACTATTAAAACAATAACCCCGACTACTTTACCGGGGCTTGAATTATAAAACGATTTTTTGAGGTTGTTGAGATATTGTGAATCAGACATTACGTTTAATTTATCACAATATATTGATACAATGCAAGTTAGATAATTTACGGTTGGTTTTAAGATTAAAATCAAATCCATTTTCGGGGTGTGGCGCAGTTGGCTAGCGCGCTATGTTCGGGACGTAGAGGTCGCCGGTTCGAGTCCGGCCACCCCGACCAACCAAATATTTAACACTTATATTATCTAATAACATATGAATTCCCCATAAAAATACATGTTATAATCACACCATGGCAAATGACAACCAATTTAAAATAAGAACTAAATATATTGGTACTCGAGGCGTAAAAGAATACAGAGCATCTATCCCCATATGGGTAAATAAAAAAGACATCGTACTAGAAATTGGTTGCGAATGGGGAACTACAACAAAAGAACTAGCAAAACATAGCAAATTAGTTGTCGGAACAGATATAAATCCGAAAGTAATTGAAGTTGCTAAAAATAAATATCCTAAACTTATGTTTGAAGTTCTAGATGTGTTTGATATTCAATCTGCTATAAAAATACATAAAAAACACAAATTTAACAAAATGTATATTGATGTATCAGGTATTTCTGGGTATCGATCATTATTAGATTTAATTGCATTGTTAAACATGTATGCAAGTGTATTTGATTTAGACACTATCGTAGTTAAAAGCGGAGCATTAAAAAGTTTTGCTTATAAATGCGTACCGTTTCAGAAATCGTGAATGTTTTATAAATAAACTTAAACTATGCTACACAAAATAGAAAATCTAAAAATAACAGAAAATTTTAAGACCACAATAGAAATCACAGGCAATGAAAAGTCTGGAAAAGCAATTTTCTTTTCGCATGGCTTTGGCGTCAATCGTAACGCTCGCGGATTATTTACAGATATCGAAAACACTGTTAAACAAGAATTTTTGTGTATAAGATTTGATTATAACCAAATCTTGGATAATGGTGACATGATAATAGATTCTTATTCAAACATGGCAAATACATTTCTAAAAGTGATGGATTATATTGAAGATACTTACAGTGTAAACCGCCGTTACATAATCGCACACTCGCTAGGTTGTACAATCGTAGCAATAGCAATGCCAAAAAACATTGAACACGCGATACTTCTGGCACCACCGATATATCCACCATATAACGAATGGCTTTCATACTTTGGCAAAAGAGACGGTACTAAAATAAATCCAAATGGGATAAGTATATTAGTTCGTTCTGATGGAAAGAAATCTTTGATAACAAAAGGTTGTCTTGATGATGCAAAAAAGATAATACCAATTGAAAAATACAAAACCTTATCCGAAACTACCAAATTATCTTTTATTAAACCAGCAGACGATATATTGGTAAAAGATTCTTATAACGAGATATATTCAATCAATAATGTACGTGTAATTGAACAAAAAGGTGATCACGATTTTTCAAATACCGCGAGACAAGAATTACTACTCAATATTAAGCATCTACTACAAATTGACGAAGCACAATACAATGTATTCAACAAAGCACTCATCCTTCCATATAATAATAAGGGAGAGATTCTAATTCAAGATAGGCGGAATCATCGCCCACCACCATGGGGATATTTTGGTGGCAGTATAGAAGACGGTGAAACCTCACTTGAAGCCGTAATAAGGGAAACTAAAGAAGAGTTGGGAATAAATTTAACCCCAAATGACCTTCAATATTTTGGTGAATTCACCGAAATTTACAACAATTCAAAAATTATAAGGCAATGTTACTTATGGAAAATGAATATACCAACAAGTAAATTAATTCTAAAAGAAGGAAAAGCCATGAAATTTGTTCTACCAAAAGATGCAAAAAATTTATTAGAATTAAACGGTGACAAAAGAATTGCACAAAAAGCGGATATGATTATAAACGGTAAAACAGGATATTAATATAACTTTATGCCCTTAACAATAGTAGCATTTATTTTAACTGGCTTTTTTACTATCAAACTCAAATCGTCCTCAAGTTCAACTAATTTATCTTTCATAACAGTATCATCAAATACTACAACTTGAACATCTACATCTATTTCTGATGGGGAATTCGATACTTTTATTGCTTGCAAATAAATACCG
>CAZDNW010000051.1:0-22199 GCA_964506905.1 uncultured Candidatus Saccharibacteria bacterium | reverse complement strand
CTTTTTTTTTAAGTACCATGAGTGCTGCCATCTCTGCAAGAGCTTTCTCTTTTCGCTTTAGTTCCTTCTCAAGTTCCTTGTTTTTCTTCTTGAGCTCTCTTATTACTTCTCTATCTTTGCCGGATTTATCCTTCATCTGATCTCTCAACTCCTGTTCCCACAGTACTAGATGTTCACTGTGAATTCCGTTCTTTCTTAGCCATTCCCCCTTTTCCCCCGGAGGAAGAGAGCACCTTTCAAGTACCAGTGTTATCTTTTCCGAAGGACTTCTTTGACTTGGGGATATTTCCTCTCCCTGTCGATTTAGATTATCGTTTTTTAATCTTAATAACCAGTTCCTGATTGTCTGTTCACTTACCCCTGTTTCTTTACTAACTTCTGCTATTGATCTGTTTTCAGGCGGCAATACTTTCTTCATTACGCTGTTCCGAAACCCAGTGCTGTATTTCATAATATAGATGACTCCTTTCTAATTGTTTTACTGTCATCTATCTTGGTATATAGGAGCCCCCTTCCGGATGTTTATTGCAGGAAACAATTACAACTTTGAGAAAAATTTTCTTAAATAAAAAGCAAAAGAAAATAAAGAGTCAAACCGCAAATTAATTAGTCCATCAGAAATATCACCAACACTTTTCTCTACCCCAACAAATACAGTAAACATATCTAAAGTTTTGCCAAACTCCATATCAGATAAAGTATCCCCAACCATAATCGACATAGTAAAATCAATTTCTGGATAATCTTTTTTTGCTTGGTACGCCATACCGGGTTTGGGTTTTCTACAATTACAGTTTTCTCCAATATCATGAGGACAAAAATATATATGATCTATTCTTCCACTAGACTCAGTAATCTTTCTCATCATCTTTTCATGTATCTCAAGCAAATCATATTCACTATACAGCCCTTTCGCAATTCCTCTCTGATTCGTGACAATGAAAATTCGAGTAAAATATTCATTGAGTATACTCAATGCTTCTAAAACATTCGGTAGGAATACAAAATCATCCCAGTCCGTTACATATCCATTCTCAATCTGTCTATTAATTACTCCATCTCTGTCTAAAAACAAAGCATTACTTTTCGAAAATATTATTTTCCATAAAATCTCTAACGGCTTTCTCATAGTCTTCTGGGACTCCAATATCGATAAAATACGAGTTAAACACCTGTCCATAAAAATTTGAAGAATTCACATAAAAAGGAATAAAATCATTTTCAAAAGAAAATCTTTCATTGAAATTCTCGACTTTATTTAAAAAATATTTTTTTGCCAGAAGATAAATGCCCCCGTTTATCAATCCTCCATTTCCGAAATTTTCCTTTCCAAAACTGATAATTTTTCCATTTCCACTAACCTTAACAGTTCCATAACGTGAATTATCCTCTACTTGTTTTAGAGCAAAAGAAACATCTGCCCCTACAGAAATATGAAAATTATAAAATTTTCTTAATTCAATATCAAAATACGTATCACCATTGATTATAAACACATTCTCATCAGAACAGTAAGCAAGAGCCTGTTTTATTGCACCACCAGTTCCCAGAGGAGTTTCTTCAATGGAGTATTCAATCTTAATACTTCCGTACATATTACCAAAATAATTCTTGATGAATTCATGTTTATAACCAACCGATAAAATAATCTTTTCAATCCAATTTCTACTCAAAAATGACAAAATATAACTTAAAAAGGGTTTCTTATTTATAAGAGCCATAGGTTTAGGAATTCCTTTAACTACAGAACGAAGACGCGTACCCAAACCGCCAGCCAAAACTATAGCTTCCACATTTCACCCCTCAAATTCTCCAACTTTTAGTACCATCTTTTGTAAAATGGAAATTCACAACATGACCATTTAATCTATTCAAAGTCCTTATAAGCTGTAATCGTTTAACAGGATCAACAACAAAGATCATAAAACCTCCCCCTCCTGCTCCACTAACTTTACCGGAATATGCTCCTGCATTAATCGCAGCAGAATAAATTTGCTCAATGTAATCATTACTTATCGAGTTAGCCATTTTCTTCTTTGCCTCCCATGATTTTCCCAATATAGCAGCAAATTTTTTTATATCGCCTCTAAGAATTGCTTCTTTCATTTCTATTGCATCACGCTTTAACTCATGCATGGCTTCGATAGATTTAATGTTTCTTCGTTTAACATTTTCCATCTGTTCACTTATGATCTTTGCTGATTCCCTAGAAGCTCCCGTATAATAGAGCACTAATGACAATTCCAATTCATCCAAAACCCAATCTTTAATGCGCAACGGATTTACAATTACCCGTTCCTCTCTATAAAACTCCATAAAATTCACCCCGCCAAAGGTAGCAGCATACTGATCTTGCCGTCCTCCACTGAATCCAATATCTTTTCTCTCTATTTGGTAAGCTAAATTAGCAACTTCATACTCACCAAGCGGTAGATTTAACCATTCGACAAAAGCCTTTAATATAGCAACAACCATGGTAGAAGAAGAACCCAAACCACTTCCAGCAGGAGCATCCGAATACGTAGTTACTCTACAATACAAAGGAAGACCATTGTTAAAATCCTTTACAATTCGATTATATACTCCTACATGTAAAGAAAAATCCTCATCAAACTTAAGCGGATATTCCCCAGAGAATTCTTTAGATTTTTCCCTATCACAAGATACAAACACGACTTTTCTTTCTTTTAGAGGTTCTACTGTAGCGTATGCGTACATATCAATAGTAGCATTCAACACCATACCACCATATTGATCACAATAGGGACTTACATCTGTACCACCACCTGCAAGACCCAATCGCAAAGGAGCTTTAGCTCTTATCATAACCTAAAACCTCATTAATTATTTTTATCACTTCATATTCATATATGGACCATGTGAAATTTTTTCTCACAAAATCCCTAGCATTTTTCTTTATATAATTAAATCTCTCAGGTCGTTCGTAAATTCTATTTATTAGACTTGCAATCTTCTCAGGTTCATCCACAACAAAGAAATCAACAGAATTTACACCCATAATAGGTTTAGCAGCGAGTGAAGAGACAATATTTATCGTCCCCAAAGCCATAGTCTCCAAAATTTTATTTTGAATACCACCTCCCGTTTGCATTGGAGCAACAATACACAGACATGCTTTTAATATTTTATACGGATCTTTCACAAAACCAGTAACTTCTACATTAGGAAACTTATTCGAAAGCTTTAAAACACGTCTAGAAGGATTGGCTCCTACAATTATAAATTTAAGATCCTTATTTATTTTGGGAAACACATTCTCCACAAACCACAAAACAGCATCTATATTAGGTTGATAATCCATTTTGCCAAAAAAAGCTATATATTTACTGTACTTATCATCTACTTTTTCGTACAAAAACAATTTTTCATTTACCCCATGAGGTATCCAAGCAACTTTTAACTGATTCCTATAATACACTGCCTCATGTTTATTAAAAAATAACGATTTATCAAATCTTTTAACACATTCTTTCTCATACTCCAATAATCTTTTAGCTTCAAAAAAATACACCAATTTCCATACAAATGATTTCGTAGTCTTTATGGAACGCGTATAATTTTGCCCTATACTGTCAGCAATATCCAGTATTTTGATTTTATTAATTTTTATCACATAATGAGCAGTCCGGATTAACGTAGCCCAAATCATAGAAAATTCATTCTTACCAACAATCGCATTTATAAATTTCGCTACCTTTGCAAAGTAATACAAATTAACCTGAATAGGTAACTTATTAAAGAAAGACTTTAAAACCGCAAAATAGCGAAAAAATTTATTATATCTAAACACAAACAGCTGTTTAACATACTTTTTTATTTCCGCTATATCTTCTGGTTTAACATCCTCAAATGTTATAACTACTAAATAAACCTCGAAATACTTCGACAAAATTTTAAGGAGGTTATAATTTTTTAACCTATCTCCTCCTATAGGAGGATAGGGGAAACGAGAAGCTAAGAATAATAATTTTCTCATATCTCTATTTCCTTAATAGCTTTCCTTATAACACTAAACCTACTAGAAAAAGGAGTAAGAAGAAAACTAATAAATTTATATATCATTTTTAACTTTTTATAACTATTTGGTAGATTCTTCTTGAAAAAATAAAATTCGCTTTCTACTTTAACTTTTATTAAAAAATCTTTTTTCTGTTTCTCTCCACTGGCTCCCACAAAATGCACAACTACTATCTCAGGAGTAAATAGAACTCTATATCCTTTTTTACGAGCTCTTAAACAGATATCTTCATCTTCACCATACATAAAAAAATTCTCATCAAATCCGTTCAATTCTTCGTAAACTTCCCTTTTGAATATCAAACTACATCCGCTCGCCCAATCTACATATTCCTCCTCTCTTTCTTTTTCCAAATTTCTCAAATAAAAGTCAACAAATGATAACTTCAAAGGGAATAACTTTAAAACTCTCAAAAGAACTCGATTGTTTCTAACAATTTCACCTGCTTTTAATAACCTCAATATTGCAACTTTTAAGTCCGTAAATTTTTGTGTATTTGGTTGAAGTTTTCCATTCGGATACCGTACTTTTGTGGCTAAAATCCCTACATTATGATACTGACTAAATATCCTCGGTACTATTTTAGAAATATTTTCTGTTTCTAAACGAGCATCATTATTTAACAAGTACAAATATTCTCCTTTAGTATGCCTAAAGCCAATATTATTTGCCTTACCAAATCCATAATTTTTATCATTACACACACATTTCAAATTAAATTTCTCTTTTTCCAACTGGGAAAAAATTTGCTGACTTCCATCATCAGAATTATTATCCACTACTACTATCTCATACTCATTTTCTGGAAGCTTATTTTTAATTGATTCTATACACCTCAAAGTAATATCTTTGTTGTTATAATTAACTATTATAAATGACACATTAACCCTATTCATAATTCCTCTCAATCCACTTTTTATACTCGCCACTCTTTACACTTTCAATCCACTTTTTATTTTTTAAATACCAATCTATGGTTAAATCTAAGCCCTCGGAAAAATCCACACTTTGTTTCCATCCCAATTCCCTCTTTATTTTTTCACAATTTATTGCATACCTTCTATCATGTCCCGGACGATCCTTAACAAAGGTAATAAGCTTCTTATAATAATCACTATCTCTGCCTACTCTTTTGGCCATCTTCTCGCACAAAACATTAACCAGCTTTATATTCTCCCATTCATTTTCCCCACCAATATTATAAGTTTCACCGCTTTCACCCTTTTTTAAGATTAGCCATACAGCATTATTATGATCCTCAACAAATAACCAATCCCTTATATTCTTTCCGTCGCCATAAACAGGTAAAGCTTTTTCCTCCAACATATTCAAAATCATCAAAGGTATTAATTTCTCGGGGAATTGATATGGCCCATAATTGTTAGAACAATTAGAAAGAGTAACAGGTATACCGTAGGTATGATGGTAGGCCTTAACAAAATGGTCGGATGAAGCCTTAGAAGCAGAATAAGGGCTTTTCGGGTCGTACGGAGTGGTTTCGTAAAAATAGCCAGTTGCTCCCAACGAACCATAAACCTCATCCGTACTTATATGATGAAACAACACATCCCCTCTATCTTTCCATACATTTCTTGCCACCTCTAATAAGGTAAAAGTCCCTATCACATTGGTATTTATAAATTCCTTTGGCCCCCAAATGGACCTATCAACATGTGATTCAGCGGCAAAATGTACCACTGTATCTATCTCATATTTATCAAAGATGTTTTTCACCCGTTCATGGTCACATATATCTGCTCTTTCAAAGAAATATCTTTTATCGCCAAACTTTTTCTCAATATCCTGTAGATTCAAAAGATTCCCCGCATAAGTTAATTTATCTAAATTGATTATTCTACCGTCAAAATCAGCCTTACTAAAAACATAGCGTATAAAATTGGAACCTATAAATCCGGCACCACCCGTTACAAGGATGTTCTTTAATTTTCGCATAATAATAACTCCTGCTAAGAAACTATACCAACTCTTCCATAAAATTTTTAAGACTATCTTCCCATTTCGGTATTTCCAAGCCCAATGTTTGTTTGATCTTTTCTTTGGACAAATAAGAATTATGTGGTCGTTCTGCCTTAGTTGGATACTGTTCTGTGGTAATAGGAACTATCCTAACCTCTCTTTTAATTAAATCATACATCTGTGCATACTCATAAATTTTTTTAGCAAATTCAAACCAATTGGTTTTTCCCTCATTAGTAAAATGGTAAATCCCATAACTGTTAGGACTTACCTCTACAAACTTAATAATAGCCCTTGCCAAATCTTTTGTGTAAGTAGGACTTCCCCACTGATCAGAAACCACCTTTACAACATCCTTCTCTTTAAACAAATTAAGCATTGTATAAACAAAATTATTGCCATTCCTGCCATATAACCACGCTGTTCGAATGATAAAATATTTATCCAGAAATTTCTTGATCCTTTCTTCCCCCTCCAATTTACTTTTTCCGTAAACTCCTATAGGATTCGGACGATCAGTTTCCAAATAGACGTCTTCTTTCTTTCCATCGTACACATAATCCGTAGATATATGAATCAAAACAGCTCCCAAATCTTTGACAATTTTTGCTATGTTTTCTACCCCCTCCGCATTAATCTTAAAAGCCATCTCATGCTCATCCTCAGCCCTATCAACAGCCGTATAAGCAGAACAATTAATAACCCACTTTACATTTCTATTCCCAACATTCTTAGCCACAAACCCATCGATAACCCCATAATCAGTTATATCAACTTCTTTATCAGTACCAAGATACTCCCACCCTTTTTCACGTAAGAGACCCTCTACATCTCTCCCTAGCATTCCTTTATTACCTATTAACCAAATCATAACCTTATAAAATCCTCGTAAAACTCATCTTCTTTATCTTCATGACGTATCTCATCAACCGGTTCCTTTTTGCCCCATCCAGCAAACAGTTTATCGGGATAATTTATAACCATCCCCCTCGTCAGCTTAGAAATATTTCTGTAAGCATGAACCACACCTGGAGGTACAATTACAGTTATCGGATTATCCTCTCCACCAAAGACAACCATCCTGTTCATGTAAGTTTCACTGTTTTCTCTATTATCCCACAGACAAATCTTAAAATTCCCGGGGCCTATAAAAGCAAAGATATCCGTTTGAGCCTGATGCTCGTGAGGTCCCCTTGCAATACCAGGTTCCGTATAGGAAACATAACTCATTTCCGGTCTTAGGCCCTCTGGTAAGCTATCAATTCTAAACGTCTCTGTCAGAAATCCTCTATCATCTACGTACTTAACAAGCCTCATAACATTAACGCCTTGAATTTCTCCCTCTTTAAACCTCATACTTTCGACCTTCCTTTAGAACTTTAAGCAAATATTCACCATATCCGGATTTTTTTAAGGGCTCAGCAAGTCTCTCTAATTGGGTCGAATCAATGTACCCCATCCTATAAGCAATCTCTTCTATACACGAAATTTTAAGACCCTGCCTTTCCTCTATAGTTTTTATAAACAAAGTTGCATCTACCAAAGATTTATGAGTACCTGTATCAAGCCAAGCATATCCTCTGCCTAACAATTTAACCTTTAATTCATTCTGTTTTAAATATTCTTTATTAACATCTGTTATTTCTAATTCTCCTCGAGCCGAAGGCTTTATTCTTTTAGCAATTTCTACAACCTTCCTATCATAAAAGTACAACCCGACAACGGCATAATTTGACTTAGGCACCTCGGGTTTCTCTTCTATAGAAATAACATTACCACTATCATCAAACTCCACAACACCGTATCTTTCCGGATCATCAACATAATACCCAAATACAACAGCCCCCTCCCTTAGGGCAGCAGCCTCTCTTAACATCTCGGGCAATCCGTGACCATAAAAAATATTATCCCCCAGCACCAAACAAACATTATCATCACCAATAAAGCGTTCTCCAACCAAGAACGCATCTGCTAATCCTCTGGGTTTCTCTTGAATAGCGTAAGAAAATGATAAACCAAGTTGATCACCTGTTCCAAACAATTCTTTAAACCTAGGTATATCCTGGGGAGTAGAAATTATTAGTATCTCCCTAATACCAGCGAGCATCAACATCGACAAAGGATAATAAATCATCGGTTTATCATATACAGGCAAAAGCTGCTTACAAATAACGTTCGTTATAGGATAGAGACGGGTACCTGCCCCCCCTGCTAAAATTATTCCTTTCAAGAAGACCTCCTATAAAACACATCTATTTGTATTTGTTATCTTTTTCTCACAACCCCTCTAACCATTCTAATTAAGGAGCTAATGATATCAAATACTTCTCTCTAATAACTCCAAAATCATTCATTTACAAAATTCAACCATCTTGATAAATCCCTGCCAATCAATCCCTCTAAATTTTTAATATCCTCAGCAAAATAACCAATTAAACAATCAAACTCTTTCTTCGTCAATCGTGTTGTTACTGGTTTAAATATCATCCGCTTAATGTTTCTTTTTATGTTTTCCGGTACACCATGAAAAAATCTCCCAATGCCCAATTTAAAAGAAATTTCATTCAACAATTCAAATCTGGGAATTTGAGCTGAATTATATCTTTCCGAGACATCTACAGTTCTCTGTTTTACCCCCAAAAAATCAAATAAATCCATCAATACATTCAATGTATCATTTTTAAATTCCTCAAATAAAATTATTTTAACATCCTCCAAAGGAAACAAATCTAGATATCGCTTAACTTGCTCATAATACAAACCCAGTTCTATATACAAATGAGAGATACCCCATCCTTTAGAACTGGCACTAATATCTTCCTTTACCACACATAAAAAGTCGCCCCTCACTATTCCTGTTCGTAGGTCCATCAAATAATGAGAAAACGCCCGCTCGACAGGATTTCTTAAAATGATAATTATTTTAGCATTCGATACACAATTCCGAATTTCTTTAGCCGCTGCTCTTGAATATAAATAGCTAACACTGGCTTCACCAATGGCCTTATAATTTTGAGCATCCTCAAACAATCGTAAATAATCTTCAAACTTCTCAATATAGGCTAAAGGTAAATTTCTAAGAGGTTTACTTTTAAAGTATCTCTCAAAATCCACAAACGCATTCTTTTTATACAGTTTATTGAAATTTGCATATTTTATATCTTTCGAAAAATAGTGAGGTTCTTTTATGGGAGACATATAAATCTCCTCATGCTGTCTAAAATAATTATATAACGATGTTGTCCCTGCTTTGGCTGCTCCTACTATAAAAAAATTAGGTAAAATCACAATCTTACATTCACCTCTCGTGTACAACTACGGTAATACATTGAATCTATATACGCTAACCAAAACCACAGATAGACAAATGTAAAATTCCCCATACTAAATATATAGCCAAAAAAAATACTGATTAAAGAAGCTTTAGCTACTTCTTTATATTTACTGCTCTCAGCAACAATTGTTCTATCTATCAATCTAAATGCCGTAATAAAAACTTTTAAATAAATAAGAAACGCCCCAACCCCCCCATAAACCAAAATCTTCCCAAAATTTGAAGTCAAAACGCCACTTCCTCTTTCTTTTATTCTTAAAATCATATCCACAATACCAGGCGGTAAAAAATCATTAAGATAAATTGAATCTCCTCCAAATCCATATCCTATAATAATTCTAGAATTAAAAACATGTGTTATTGGCCCCCAAAATGAATAAAATTTATCAATAAAAGTTGTGGACATTCTACCTCCAGAAAACACCATACCTAATACTCTAAACATATACGTATCTGGAAATAAAAAATAACTTAAAACTAAAACACTCACCATTACTAAAAAAGTGAATAGCATAAAAAAATATTTTCTAGAAAACAACAAGTACAAACTAGTGAATACTATAAATAACAGTATTGCAGTAAAACTAATAGTTCCTATGAAAGTTGAGAATATTAAAAAACTAAATATGTAAAATTGTTTTTTCCTTAACTCTTTCTTATAAATAACTAATAAAGGAAGTAAAACAAGTATTATAAACTTCCCATACGATGAAGGTTCTGCACACAAGCCACTCACTCTAAAACTGGTTACAGAATAATTCATAATCAAATTTCTTATAGCAAACACAATGTTAAACAAATATTGCTTTCTAAAAACAAAATATAGCAAATGGATAAATGCAATACCTAAGGAAGGTAAAAATCCTATAAACACCGGTTTCCACCAGTCATCTCTTTTCATAACAATAGCACGTCTTAGAACAATATATGTCATACCCCCCCATATAAAAGCAACAAACTGTCTTACAAAAGTTGAGATTCGCAAAGGATTATTCAAAGTTTTCACATCACTTATTAACATAAGAAAAGAAATCAAAACCATAAACACAAAGAAAGCCATCGTAGTTTTAAAAAGAGAAGTTATATAACTTTTATCTATAAAAAATATAAAAAACCCTAATACTAATAAACTTACCAAGGGCATATATTCCGTTCTAACCAAAAACTTGACACTGTCATAAGAAAGCGATAATAAAACCAAGGTTGATAGACTTATAAGAAATGATCTATCATTCAACACCCACTGAGTTGATGAATCAGATGTGCAAATTTTTCTATCTTTCATAGAATTTCCGAGACTGTAAAGTTATCTGTGTAAATCTCCTTTTTCACCTTTTTTATACATAGACAAATTTACTTAAACGCTCCTCAAAATATATATTAAGCTGAGAATATATAACAGCCCAGTTCCTGATTTTCATCGTCCATTTCTTACTAATATCACTAATAGCAAGATAAAGCAATTTAAAAAGGGCATCTTCATTTGGGAAAATAGCCCTGGTTTTTGCTACTTTTTTGATACCACTATTCAGACTTTCAATAGGATTGGTGGTGTAAATGAGGGTTCGTATTTCCTGAGGATATTTGAAATAGGTGGCAAGCTCTCCCCAGTTCTTTCTCCATGAGGCTGCAATATGGGGATACTTTTTATTCCACCTCTTCTCAAAATCATCAAGGTAAGAAAGAGCCTCCTTCTCAGTGGCAGCTTTGTAGATACTCTTAAGATCACGGGCAACAGTTTTACGCTCCTTCCAGGAAACATATCTCAAAGAGTTTCGTATCTGGTGTACTACACACCGCTGTATCTCAGCCTGGGGAAATACCGAACGAATGGCATCTGTTATACCTGTTATTCCATCCACAGAAAAGATTAATATATCCTGAACGCCTCGGTTCTTAAGCTCATTTAATACCGTAAGCCAGAACTTCGCCGATTCTGTCTCAGATATCCATAACCCAAGCACCTCTTTATTACCCTCAAGATCAATACCCACTATGGCATATATAGCTACATTCCTTACTTGCCCCTCTCTCCTCATCTTCAAAAATATTGCATCCATGAATACTATTGAATATATCTCCTTCAAAGGCCTTGCCTGCCATTCCTTAGCCCTCTCAAGTACTTTATCTGTTATCGTACTTACCGTTTCTGCTGAAAGCTCATACCCATATATATCCTCTATATGGGCCTGTATGTCCCTCGTAGTCATCCCCTTCGCATACATCGATATGATCTTTTCTTCTAATCCACTAATATCCCTCTGCCTCTTCTTTACAACAGCAGATTCAAACTCACTCTTACGATCCCTCGGTACTTCTAAATCTATCACTCCAAACTTCGATCTTATTCCCTTCTTTGTATACCCATTCCTCGAATTGTCCACTCCCTTGGATTTGTAATCATATTTCTCATATCCAAGAAAATCTGTTAACTCGCCGTCAAAAAGACTTTCAAGAACCTCTTTACTAATTTCTCGCATGAAATCATTGAAGTCATCAAGGTTTTTGACTTTCCTCTCTTTTAGAATCTTTTTTAATTCTTCTCTTTTAAACATTTTTGACCTCCAGTAATTTCTTTATCGGCCACTCGGCGGTTCCTCCAAGTGGTACTACTGGAGATTTACACAGTTTATATTACACTCCCGAATTTCCTTTGTTTTTTGTAAGTAACAATATTTTCAACAAAAATCACACAATTATTGCGCTACAACTCGCCAATCACCATTCATAAATTAACAAACTTCTATCGTAAGCAAACCCCTATTTCCATATCATCCTAAGCTTATCCTCCATTATTTTCATTAATTTATCAGCCTGTTGCTTTCTTGTATAATTATTCAGAAAATTCCAATCGGGGGTTATCTGTGGTTTTCCCCCTGTAATTAATAAATCCATAAGTGATTCTCTTATCAAATTCACATCTTTCCCAAAAACCCTTCCACACTTACTATCAACAATAAACTTACCAGCAGCACTTTTAGTAGTAATACCTACACCCCATATTTGAGTTTTTGAAAATAGATATTCAAACAATTTACCCGTCAAAATTCCAGTTATCTCTGGAGCCTCAACTTCTAAAAATAACAACACATGGGCGTCTCGTTGCATTCTAAGGGATTCTTCCCTTGAAACAAAATCCTTAGACAAAACCCACTTACCTACTTTATATTTCTCAATCAAAGTGTCTAAATTTCCTTTTCTTTTCCCCACGAAAATCACTTCAAGCTTCTCTAAATATTTCCTTTTTTCAGAATTAGCTATTAATTGCATAGCCCTAAAAAAAGGCGAGGGGTCTCGTTTACCTTCATATATTGATCCTGTATACACAAATCTGACTTTTCCATCTCTCCAATATTTCTCCTTAGGCAACTTATCTAATTCAGAAGGATCAAAACCGTTCTCAATCACGTAAACATTTTTTATTCCGTATTTCACTTCTAATTTATTGGCCAACTCCGTACTAACAGTAGTTATAATATCTGCCATATGATTTATCTTTTTCTCCAAAAATTCTTCAACAAAAATAAAAGGCCACATTCCTTTATACAAATGATCCAAAGTCCACAAGTCTCGGTAATCAGCTACCCATAACACTTTTCTATGCTTTCTTTTCATTCTAAGAGCCACCAAATGCGTAGCATACGGAGCAAAGGACGAAACAACTATATCAAATTCCATCTCCTTAACTTTATTGTATGCTTTACGAACCCACCAATCACACACATCGGGCATTCGGTAAAAGAAAAATATTCCATACCTATACTGAATCCTTCTAATCTTTTCTTTCACCCTTTTCCAAAAAAAACTTCTACAGTTCCTTTTATTACTATTATTAATAGAATCACCATTCTCCCCCTTCATAACATTAGTCATCTTACTAAACAACCATGGTAAACTCACTTCAATTATACGAAAATCCCTTAAATCAAAATGCAATTGATGTTTAAATTTCCTATTTTTTCTTGTGGTTAATATTGTTATATCACACCCTATTTCTTTCCAATATTTGGCCCAACTATATAACCGTAAAGAGCCAATAGCATTCAACGGTGGAAAATAATGAGTAATTATAAGTACTCGCATCTACTTTGTTTTTTTCCTCCTCAAGCAAAATTAGGGTAAACACCATTATCAAAAATGACAAGGTTACTCATATTTTCTTTAATCTGCTAAAGCAAATCAATCTTTCTAGCTTTCCTCCCAGAATGCTCCTCTTTTTAACTACCATAAATGCTGCTATCTCTCTTTTTGTTCGTTTTTCCGTTCATTTGCTCTCCTTACTCCATTACTCCTGTTACCACACTATCAAATGTCCACCATGCATATTGTTCCTTTCGTAGGTGTTATCCTTTAGATTTCAATGAAAATGCCTTGTCTTCTAATATCAGCGATATTTTCCATGAAAGCTTTCTTTAAATTTGGAGATATCTCACACTCTTCTAAAATAGGGGTACCACTTTTTGCTCAATAAATAGTTTCTGTTTGTGTGCTCGCTTACTTCTGTTTCTTTTAGTTCCCCCCAGTATTCTTCTCCTTCAGACAATAAAAAAGATAACCAACATTTAGCATCGAGGTTATCAGAAATATTGTCACTGTAGATATCGCCGCTCCTATGCTCCCCATTTGCTTAATCATAAATATATCAAGTACAATATTAATTATTCCTGCAAATACTGATGTATATAAACCAAATTTAACTTTTCTCATAGAGGCTAATATATTACCTGCTGGTATCCTGAACGTCCCACTAATGAAGTAACCAATGATGAGAATTCTGAAAACAATTACTGCATCAACATATTTAATCCCAAAAATAACTAAGATTGTAAAACGAGCAAATATAAATAAAAGTACTGTTATCCCTAAATTAAAAAGGGCCAATCCACTTAGAATTTTTAAATAACTTTTTTTAATCCATATTTTATTAGAGTTTCTCCTCGCAAAATAAGGATAAGCAAACACCATTACACTTAAAGGAATAATAATTAATGAAAAAGGTATCGTTGTAGCAACCTTGTATGAAGCAATTACTTTCCTATCCGTTACGATTTCACCTATCAATAAAATATCTATAATATACAATAGTTGACTAATCACATTGGTTGCTAAACTATACCATGAATAATGATTAAAACTTTTTTTTTCTCTTTCACACAAACTATCACTTTTAGCCCTACAACAATTCATACTATGAAAATAAGTACTTACCCAATACAGACCTAAACCCACAGAAATAATATAACCAGCATACTTAAATTGAAAAACTCCCCAAACTCCATTCACACAAGCTCCCCAAACAGAAAACAATAATAATACCACAGAAGAAAAAATACTTATGTAGACATACTTGTTATTGTTCAATGAAACTCTAAAAACGAGAGTAATCATACTAAAAACAAAAATCAAAGGAGGATAAAATAACAACCAAACCAATAACTCATTTGCTAACTTAACTTTCAACGGAACTATCAAAGCAATTCCTAATATTAAGACTGATACCAAGAAACTAAATACTAACCCTCGATACATACCATATTTAAACAAACTATATTGTTTCACCGAATCGGTACTCTCACTCCCGTATTGCAAAAACCCAGATACTGAACCTCCTCCATTCAATAATAAAAGTAAAGATAAAATATTTTGAACATAGCTCATAAGTCCAAAATCCTCTTTGGATAAAATGCGCACCATCACAATATTACTTATAAATTGAATAATTTTACTAAACCCACCCAAAAAGAGAACATGAAAAAAACCTTTTCTCAGCAGCTTACCCAAATTTTGCTTAACCAAAATAAACCTTCATAATAGCTAACAACGTAATAACTTGACAGCGGTCAACAACCAAACCATTTTCCCATAAATTCTTACAATCATTCATTAATTCCGGGAAATCACCAAGAAAATCAATGTTCTTAATAAAGTAATCATCAAAAAACATTTTCAAATCTTCATTGGTATTGTACCAGAATCCAAATGGGTTCATATGTTTTTTGGTATTAATATTATCTTTTAACAATCCTATTTTTCGAAGAATCAATTCAATTACTTTGGGCAATAGTTTTCGAACAGGTACTCTCTTACCCAAAATATTTACCATTAACACACTCGGTTTTGTTTTAATTTTTTCCCAAACATAATGAGATGCTCCTGGATATTTCGACAGAATCCATTTTATATACAGCCTATGCCCAAAACGAAATCTTAAGGGCAAACTTAAACAAAAGTCCATGACATCTACATCGTAAAAAGGAGAATAAGTCTCCGTTTTTTCCTGAGCAAGCATCAAGCCGCTATTCATACCAGAAAAACCCCTGTTATAAAATTTAAAAATCTCTTCATTCTCATAATCATACTTTATATAATCTTTTGAAATTTTAGCTGATAAAGGAGAGAATGAATACGCTCCTGAACTAATAGAATAAGGCTTATTAGGCCGAGGACTAGAATAATATGTACCCACAATAACATCACCTAACTGTCCTGTATGTATCAAACCAAACGATTCCAAATTCAATAAATCCAACATACTCTTGAAATGAGCTGATCCACAATAAAGTACTCCGCCAAAAGTTAATCGCACAATATCCTCAACATTTCTTAGGAACAATCCATTATCCAAAGACTTGAAAATCCACTCGTGTCGCAAATCTGTAGCAATTCTTTTTGCAATCGTCTCATCAAAGTAATTAGTCTGGGAAAACGTAAAATTCACAATTCTGCTAGAATAACCCAAATCATGAGCTACCCATGTAGTCATTCTAGAATCCAACCCACCACTTAGAGCCACAAGATGCCTGTATCCATACTCCAAATCTTTCTCAAAAGCTCTCGTCACAGCTTTTTTAAAAAGCATATCTAACCTTTCAACAGCATCATTTTCGGTAATTTTATTATCAGGAACATTACTAAGCCGATAATATTGAACTATTTGAACCTGACCGTCTAAATATTCTAAGTAATGCCCACCCATTAATTTTTCAATCTCATTAAATATAGTATGCGACTCAAGCATATAACCAAAAGTCAAAAGCGAGTAGGCTGAATCTATATTTAAAGAAATATCAATTTGAAATTTCCTAAGTAAATTTACCAACCGGTTACCATTGGAAGAAAATATTAAATTTCTATCTTTTAAAGAAAAAAATATTTGTTTACTTCCAATATGATCTGTATATAAAATCAATTTATGAGTGTTTTTCCAATATGTCATGCCAGCAAAGCTTCCACGAAACTCTTTAAAAAAAACATCACCATTTTTTTCATGCATCAGTGCAATAGTCTCACCAAACGATTCAGACTTATACTTTTTGATAAGTTCTAAAGAATTTAAAATCACCCCCTCTATCAAAAAAAAACACCTTTGGGTTTCAAAGAAGATAATATCTTTATAGAATTTCATTTTGCGCTTTAATAAAACATAAAATGAATCACAAACAAATTTTTCAAAGTTTCTAGAATTTTTTTCTATTCCATCCAATACTGATTTATTAAAATTCTTATCACGCCAAGCAATACCCACAAATCCTGACAACTCAAACTCCTCAATTACCAATACTACAATACACCTATTACACTTTAAATATTTAACATTCTAACCACCTACAATAAATCCTCATATTTACCTCTATTGCCAGACACAGATCCAACGCTTCTCCAATAATACTGCCACTCACCAATATCTACCCATGAATTTTCATTTATAGGATAAACTCCTATACTGCAATTTTCTTTTAATAACATCTCCATAAAATCCGTAAAGTCCATATAAATCTTTTGCTTAAAAAACGAAAATATCTCCGGTTCCAAAATGTACATTCCCGTATTTATTAAATATGTCAAATTTGGTTTTTCTTTAATAGCTACAAGTTTTCCTTCATCATTAAGTTCTAAATGCCCATAAGGTAAATCAAAATTCTTTATCGCACCAACAATCGTAACTGTATTTTTATGCTTTTTATGAAATTCTAAAATCTGAGAATAATCTTCATCTATCAAAATATCACAATTAGTCAAGAAAAAAGTTTTATTAATATATTCTTTGAGCAAAAACAAAGATCCAACCGTTCCCAAAGGCTGTTCTTCCTCTATATAAAAAACCTCATAATTTTTTTCAATCGTATCAAAGTAAAATTTTACAAAATCCCCTTTATAATTCAAAGTTATATAAAATTTCTTTATATTGTATTTTAAGAAATTATCAATAATTCTCAAAATCACCGGCTTCTCTCCGATAGGAATCAAAGGTTTTGGTATTATATTAGTAAATGGTTTCAGCCTTTCCCCTTTACCGCCCGCCATGACAATCACAGGAGTATCTAAATTTTTATTTAAAATCAATTGATCTTTACTAAACAGGTCTTGCCAGAACACCACATTACAAACTTTACCATTTTCGTCTAAAATAGGCATATATTCCAATCTTAACTCCAACATTTTATTTCTTACCTGGACAGGATTATCATAAATGCTCCCAACAATTGGTTTTCTGTTAACAACTACATCTTCAATTTTCGTCTCTAGCGATATATTTCTCAATATAGCACGTTGTATGTCACCAATTGAAATTAGATTGAAGAACTTATCTCCTTCGCAAACGATTAAAAGTTTAACTTTATTTTTATCCATCAATTTTAATGCATCTAACAAACTACTATTTTCAGAAATAAATAAATTTTTGTACATTTCCTTCATATCTTTCATCCGCTCAATCTTTTCCTACAAAGAAAATCTATAAAAATATTAATCATATTAATCGACAAAATAAACTTCATCCCACTTATTTTTAACTTTATTCCATAATACAAATTCATCTATTAGCATTTTATTATTCACACTTCTGTTTTTGAAATACTCAATCTTATCTAGCACATTCGCCAAACTACAACTCAAATCTTTAATCGACTTTATTTTCAAATAAAAAACATTATTTTTATCCAAAATCTCATAATTCAGCCAACTCCCAGTAATAACAACACTTTCAAAATATATATTTTCTCTCATTGCACTCGAAAAAGAATCTGTTACAGGCAAATGCACATATACATCGGTTCTTTCAAACAGGTATATAATATCATCATATGATAAAAAATTTTCTAACACTAAAAACTCAAATGAGGCATCTTCCAATTTCTTTTTAATTGCATTTAAATAACTCACACTTCCTCCATATGTTACTGGAAAAACAAACAACACATTCTTCAAAATAGTAGAATCTATTTTGTTAACTCTCTCTATTATGGAAAGATGCTGTTGATTAGTACTTCCGTTATATCCGACTGTTACTACAATCTTATTATTTGCTGGCAAATTCAATTTCAAGTTCTTACATTTGTCTTTATCGCTTTTATATCTATTAACATAATAATTTATAATCGGGGATGGGAAATAAATTACCTTAACATTTTTATTTCTAACATTTCTATATTTCTTTAAGTAAACTCTTCTCATCATATCAGTACCGAGGATGACTAAATCTGAATTATTCAAAATTCTTCTTTGTAATTTTATTTTTACGTCACCCTTGACCTTATACAAATCAGATCCCCAAAACCCTGAAACAACTCTATACGAGCTATTCCTTATACTGCCCATTACAAATCCATAAAACCAATCAATACCCTGAATATGGCATATATCAAAAGCAGACAACTTTCCGAGCATCAACTTAAATATTACAATCTTAAAGAAAATCCCAATTTTAGGAACAGAAAAAAATATCCGCATACTAGATTTATATAAACTGAATATCTTTATATCTTTGCTTGCGTAAAACTTATCAAAGATTTTATTATACTTATGAATAGTGAAAATTGCTATTCTACTTATCCGGCCTTGTTTTTTACTCTCTAACAAATAATACTCAATAAAATCCTTAATATAAATTGAATCCGGATTTCCTAAAATTAAGATATTCATTTCTGGAATACTGTATTACCTTTTTAAAAATTTTCAACAAAACTAATAACTATTAAAACGAAGAAATCTAGCAGGATTCCCAACAACAACTGTATTTGAGAGAACATTTTTAGTAACAACAGCACCAGCACCTACAATACTATTTTCGCCTATTTTTATCCCTTGAATCACAGTAGCATTTGTTCCAATATGAGAATTCTTTCCTATACTGACATTTCCACTTAATACACTTCCTGGTGAAATATGGACGAATTCTCCTATGTCACAATCATGTTCTATGATAGATCCAGTATTAATTATAGCATTAGATTTAATACTAACATTGTCATTGATCATAACACCTTTATTAATAAACACTCCATCTTCCCAAAACACATTCTTGCTTAATACAGCATTATTACTTACAATAGCTGGAACCTTAAAACCAATTTCTCTTACTTTTTTATATAGTAGAATCCTTCGAGTTGGATTACCAACACTTCCCAACGCTATAAAAGCATATTCAATTCCGTTTTCGAAATACTTACTAAGATTTTCATCGCTATCAATTATCTCTACCCCATTCACACGATTACCAATTTTTTCTTTAACATCGATTATCCCTATAACATTGAACTCACCTCCTTCCTTTATAACATCTAACACAACTCTGCAATGACCTCCCCCACCAATTAGAATAAGATTTTTCATATCAAAAGCCTGCCTTAATTCACCTACTCATTTTTTTAATCACTCTAACAACCAAATCAATTTCCTCTTCGCTTAAATTCACACTGCACGGTATATTTAGAACCTTTTCGTAGTAATTATATGCTCTTTCTATTTTATATGATAAATAACTTTTAAAAGGTTTTTGCAAATGATTTAAGAACCAAAGAGGCCTAGACTGTATTTTGTTTTCAGCAAGTTTATTCATCAATTCAATATTACTAAGACCAAATTTTTCTTTATCAACAATTAATGAATAAAACCAGTAGTTACTTCTTGAATATTTCGGTTCTTCTATAAAACTCAACCCTTTATATCCATTTAAAGAATTGAAATATATCTTAAAATTTTTCCTTTTTATTTCAATATATTTTTCTATATTTTCTAACTGGGCAACACCTAAGGCAGCTTGTAAATTACTCATCCTGTAATTATATCCAATTTCATTATGAATATATTTGACCTCATCATCTTTCGCTTGAGTAGTTAAATATTTCATATGCCCCGCCTTTTTTCCATCATTACAAACAATCATTCCACCACCACCCGTAGTAATTAACTTATTCCCATTAAACGAAAAACACCCAATATCTCCTATCGTTCCTGCCTTCGAATTTCTAAATTTCCCCTCTATCCACCTTGACCCCAACGATTCAGTAGCATCTTCAATGACGATTAAATTATATTTTTTAGCCAACTCCATAAGATGCTCCATGTTGACCGGATGTCCAAAAACATGCACAGGAATAATAGCCTTTATCACTTTTCCTGTATTCCTATTTTTTAAATATTTTCCATTGAAATTACATTTTTTTTCAATGAATTCCTCAATCTTTTTCACATCAATATTTAAATACTCATCACAATCCATAAAAATAGGTTCAGCCCCAACATACCTAACTGTATTAATGGGAGCAATAAACGTAACCGTTGGCACAATTACTTCATCCCCTCTTCCCACCCCACTTTCAAGTAACGCTATATGCAAAGCTGCAGTTCCACTCGATGTTGCTATCGCTCTCTTTATTCCAACATACTTAGCAATATTTTTCTCAAATAAACTAACAAAACTTCCCCCTGAAGAAACCCATTCCGAAATAATAGCCTTATTAACCAATTCTTTCTCTCGTCCTTGAAAAGAGGGTACAGATAAAGGTATAAAATTCATAAACTCCTCTTGACCCATTAATTAACCATTAAATGTTATAAATATCTGGTTTATACACTTTTTTTAAATCGATATTTTCAAACCAAGAGACTGTTTCTCTAAGACCACTCTCAATATCATATTGTGGGTTCCAATTTGTTAATCTCCTGATTTTCTCATTTTTACCCAACAATCTTCTAACTTCACTCCTTTCAGGCCTAAATCGCCTTTTATCCTCAACTACCACGGCTTGGGGATTTATCATAGCAATTATTTTTTTAGCAAGAGCCCCAATGGATATTTCCTTCTGTGTAGCAATATTTATTTCTTCACCAATTGTTCTGTCGGATTTTGCTATCTCAATAAAACCCCTAACAGTATCTTTAACAAAAACCAAATCTCTCGTTGTCGTTAAATCACCTAATAACACTTCTCTCTTACCAGAGAGTAATTGAATTATTACTGTTGGGATAATAGCTCTTGCAGACTGTCTAGGCCCATAGGTATTAAACGGCCTTACTATAACAATGGGTAATCCAAAACATCTGTAAAAAGATTCTGCTATTTTATCTGCTCCTATTTTTGTAGCACTATAAGGAGACTGTCCTTGAAGAGGATGATCTTCATCCATCGGTACATACCGAGCTGTTCCATAAACTTCTGATGTTGATGTCACTAAAATTTTCTCTATACCTATATCCTTTGCTGCTTCCAATACATTTAATGTACCCTTTACATTTGTATCCACATAACTACTAGGGGAATGATAACTAAAAGGAATACCAATTAAGGCAGCGAGATGAAAAACCACATCAACCCCTTTTATTGCTGTTCTAACCCCATTTGGATCTCTAATATCACCTGTAAATATTTCAATTTGATCCAACTTCTCTTTAGGGAAAGTATCAAGCCAACCCCATGAATTAAACGAATTATAATAAACAAAAGCGCGAACCTTTGCTTCCTCTTCCAACAGTCCTTCTACAAGATGGCTACCAATAAAACCACATGCACCTGTTACTAATACACTTTTATTTCTCAATTCCATACATTATTCTCCCTTTTGTCTATAT
>CAZDNW010000050.1:0-11746 GCA_964506905.1 uncultured Candidatus Saccharibacteria bacterium | reverse complement strand
AAGGTTAGTAGAATATTTGGTATTCTATAATACAGTTAGGCCACATTACTCGTTGCAATTAGAAACACCAATGAGTTACTTAGTTAACAGGTATGAATTTTCCAAAATGTATGTGACCTATACATTTTAGTGCAAATCAGATAGAATTGTGATAAGATTTGTTATATGTGGACCGATTATCAGGATTACTTATCTGAAAAAGTTAAATTTGCTGTTAAACTTATTTTACTTCATCCAGAATATCCCAATGTAAAAAAGTTTCTAGTTTTAAAAAAAGACCCGGCACAATATACAAAAGACAAAAGGTATGATTTACCAGGTGGTAATGTTTCGCCAACAGAAAGTCATGAAACAGCGTTAAAAAGAGAATTAGAAGAAGAAACAAAAATGAAATTAAACTTGCCGGTAACACCAGTTGCTGTACAGTCAGGATTAAACCCGGAGACACAAATATATTCTCTCTTTATTGCGTTTGTATCTAAGGCAATATCAGACAAAGTTGAGATAAATCCAGAAGAACATGTTGACTATGCCTGGTATACATTAGAAGAATTCATAAACGAAGCCGGAAAAGATAATTATGTAGTCCCCGATGCTAAGAAGGCATTAAAATGTGCCACATTATTGTACTAAACGATGTTGTAAATAGTGCGATGTTTTCGTGCCATTATTGACAATAGTGCCGTTTAGATATACTATTGAAGCACTCTAGATAGTTTATCTTCTATAATATGGCTACAAAAAAGCAAAGTAGAAACTTAAAAATTTATAACGAGTATCAAAAAGGCAATACTTCTTACAATAAACTTGCTAAAAAATATGATATTTCACCGCAAAGAGTTCAAGCTATAATCAATAAAATAAAAAAACAAAGAGTAAAAACAAAATTAGAGCCGACGGATTCACAAGAAAAAAGAGAAGAATTTAAAAATTTAGCAGTGGAAGTCAGAGAAAATGCAAAATTCAAAGATGCTTTAGAAATGTTCAACCAAGTACTTAAATGGGATGAAGTCAATAAGAATTATAGAGGGTATGTTGATGTGTTAGGCCATATAAAAATAACTTACAGTAAACTAGCTGAGACATCTAAAACGAGTCGAGAACAAGAAAAATACTACAGTTTAGCAAACGATACCTTGAGTAAAGTAGTTAACGCTATAAAAAAATATGATTTAGGTATTGAAAGAATGGCAATTATGCAAGTTCATAAAACAAGTTTATTATTAAAGCTGGCAGAAGTACAAAACCCAACGACAAGAAAGCAAACATTAGAAATTGCACTTAAAACTATAAATCAAGCCATTAAAAACCTTCCGGGATCAGAAGCTCATAAAGCGTGGCCTATGGCAAAAAAAGCGTTAATCCTTCATAAGTTAGAAGATACTGAAAAAGCTATAAAAGTTGCACACGAAGCAGAATATAAGTTGTATTTGGGATATAACGATGAATTAGATGTAAAGAAAAAGAGTTCAAAATACATAATAGGAAACGACCAGGGAGTTATTAAAGTAAAAGTATGGCTATCCGCAATTTTTGTAACACTTGCAACCATATATAAAGATGAAGCGAGGTTTATATTAGCAAAATATTATGCAAATGCAGTTTTATCATTTGAAGATAAAGATGGCATATTAAAGTCAATAAAACTTGATGCTAAAAATTTGTTAAACGAGATAAAAGATATTAATTAAACACATTTACGGTTTGTATAAATTATAGAATTTGTAGAAAACGAGAATAAATTATTTCACACTATAAAAGTTAAGTTAACTTATTGCGATTGTTTGAAGTATTATGCTTTGCGTTAAATTTATTAATTCTTCTTTGTATTAAATATTTATTTACGCCTGTAATTAAACTAGTAATCATTCCAATTCCCAATATAACAAAAATCGGTGTAATGAATTTACCGAGTGAGGTTTGCGGAGTTATATCACCATATCCAACCGTTGTTAATGTTATTACCACAAAATACCACGAATCTAACCAAGTTAAACCTTCGTAATAATGAAAAAAAATCACACCTGATATCATAATAAAAACCGCTAAGGTAATGGTTAATCCTATCTGTATTTTTGCTTCCTTTTTAGATTGTTCATCTGAAGTATTTTGAAGTTCTTCCTCATATTGGTTTTGCGCTGTTCCGAAATGCATATATCTATTATAACAAAAATTTTATACGCTAATTAACTTGGTTCTTTTCAATAAAGTGATTTAGACTCATTAATATTATTATAGATAACCCTAGCCCAAATAAAGCTGATAATTGCCCGTGTAAGAATGAGAAAAATTGCAAAACAAAGATTGATAAGTAGACAGCATATCTAAAATATATAAAGGCTTTAACTCTTTCTCTTCTGATAAGTTTATATGATCCAATTATGGTTAATATTGTAAACCCCACAGTTGCAGATATTTCAATAATATTGGGCGTGGTTATCATAAATTTAGGGTGATAAAGTTCTATGTCTATGTACGTGCCAAGGTAAATTAAAATGCTTATCACAGCATTGATTACAAAGTATGTGATAACCAAAATTATAAACCAATTTGATTCAACTATATTCTCTAATAAAGCGTCAATTTTTCCTGTTATTTTTGTGTATGTGGAATATATATATGTATCTGTTTTATAAGGCGAAATATCTTGAAGCTTTTTGCTAATCTCGATTTCGTCTTGTCTATAATTAGTATGTCCTTGCATGTATTTAATCAAAAAAAATAGAATTAAAAATATGCCATACATTATTGCAAATGTTGGTTCAAAAAAATAATTGTTGTCGGAAGTTAAAAATTTACCTAATTCATCGATAAACAACCCAAACCCGATTCCGCCCACAAAAGCAGATAACCATCTGATTTCGGAATTTACAAAATTTAATAAAAAAACAATAGATAAAATCATAAGTAACCCGCCCCAAAGCATATGTGCAATATGTAATGATTCATTGCCGACTTGCGGGTATCCTGTTAAAGATAAAAATATTCTTACAAGAACTATTGTTAAAACAGACATTATTAATACTACTTCTCCGTATTGTGGCCCATAAGTGTCGCGTACAAAAAAATTCTTTTGTTTTTTCATATTAATTGATTATATCAAACAGAAATTACAATGTCGTTTACAATATTAATGTTTAATTATAGTTCTATAATTGATATAATCGCGTCATGAGTAATATTGCAAAATACATATTAATAGCATTTGTAGTGATATATATTGTATCTCCAGTAGATTTAATCCCGGGGCCAGTAGATGACTTTATCGCTTTAATACTTTTACTTTACAAGTTATTTGATACAGCATCTCCGAACACAAAGTCTAAAATCGAAGAAAAATTTAGACCGCCGGAAAAAATCAATACGGAAATAAATAAGGGCAAAATTCCTACTGAAAAATCTAATGAGATAATTGATGCTGAAGTAGAAGATATTGATGAAAACAATGAGAAAAGAACCAAATCAGGTGCTAAAGAGAAAACAATAAATAGTTAAGCCTTAATATGAACACATTTGTTTTATTACCATTAGCAACAACCAAGCCAAATGAATTTAAAGTGAACCTGCAATTTTGTAGAGAATCCTATTTAAATAAGCTAATCCCATATGGGTTAACACCGTTATTTGTTTCACCGTCAATGACAAGTGAAATGATAAATGAAATGTATAATTTATCAAAAGGACTTTTTCTAACAGGTGGTGCTGACATTTCCCCGGATCATTATGGTGAAGTTAAGCATGAGAAAACCAGATCGCACGAAATTGATAGAGATAAAATAGAAATAGATTTAGTAAAAAAAACAGTAAAAGACAAAAAACCATTTTTAGGAATTTGTAGAGGTGCTCAACTTTTGAATGTAGCATTAGGAGGTACATTAACACAATGTATAAAAGAAAAAGAACCGATTCACCAACACGATTTTGGAAAATATGACAACATATTTAATTCTATACATCATAAAGTTTATGTAAAAAAACCGTCGCACTTATTCAATATCTTGAAAAAAGATACTATTATGGTAAATTCTAACCATCATCAAGCAATAAGGGTGCTAGGCAATGATTTAGTAGTTTCGGGTGAAACAGAAGATAACATTGTCGAAGTGATAGAGCACGCAGATATAAACTATTTTTGCTTTGGAATTCAAAGTCACCCTGAAGCCGAGGAAAATGGTGATTTAGAACCACTGTTTAAAGAGTTTGCAAAGGTTTTAAAACTAAAGTAATTATGGATAAAAAATACGATCATAAAAAATATGAAGAAGAAATCTCTAAAATGTGGCAAGAAGGCGATTACTTTAAGGCTAATGCACATTCTGACAAAGAGCCATATTGTATAATACTCCCCCCTCCAAATGCTTCAGGCAAAATGCATACAGGTAATGTGTTAATGATTGCAATAGAAGATTTATTAATTAGATATAAAAGAATGAAAGGTTACGAAGTTTTATGGGTACCTGGCACAGACCACGCAGGTTTTGAAACACAAACAACATTTGAAAGAAAATTAAAAAAAGAAGGAAAATCTAGATTTGATTTTGACAGACAAACTTTATATGACATGATAATGCAGTTTGTACTTGAAAATAAAAGTGCAATAGAAGAGCAAATAAAACAAATGGGAGCAAGTGTTGATTGGTCAAGATATAGATTTACTTTAGACAAAGAATCAATAGACACCGTAACAAAAACTTTTGAAAAACTAGAAAAAGACGGCAAAATTTATCGCGACAATTATTTGGTTAATTATTCTTTTAAATGGGGTACTACATTTAGTGATGCAGAAATTGTTTATAAAGAAAGTAAAACTAAATTAGTTTATGTTAGGTACAAAGTAGTTAATCCAGAAGAAAATCAACCTGAATATATTGTTGTGGCAACAACACGTCCAGAAACAATACCTGTTGATACTCATTTGGCGATAAATCCAAAAGATGAAAATAAAAAATGGCTACTTAATAAAAAAGTTTTAAATCCAATTACAGACAAAGAAATGCAGTTTATAGAAGATCCTTTCGTTGATATGGAATTCGGAACAGGTGTTGTGAAAATAACCCCTGCACATGATAAGGCAGACTTTGAAGTTGGACAAAAACATGATTTACCAGTAATTAATTTAATAACACTGGAAGGTAGATTAAACGAAAATGGGGGGCCGTTAAAGGGTTTAAAGGTGTTAGAAGCAAGAGAAAAAGCTATTGAAATATTAAAAGAAAAAGGGTTAGTAGAAAAAGTTGATGAAGAATACGAAAACGTTGTTCCCGTAGATTATCGTTCAGGTGATTATGTTGAACAGCTTGTGATACCAAACTGGTTTGTAAAAGTAGATGAAATGAAGGAAATGGCGTTAAAAGTCTTTGAAGAAGGTAAACTTAAAATATATCCCAAGTGGCGAGCCGTAACTTACAAACGATGGGTTGAAAACATGCATGATTGGGCAATTTCAAGACAAGTGGTATGGGGAATTCGCATCCCTGCTTGGTATAATGTAGATGAAAATCCAGATATTAAAGTTAATTATCTAGACGATAAAGGGGTTTTACATAAAGAAACAATAAAAGAAGCATTAGATAAATTTCCATTAGAAATAATTGAAAAAGGGTTGCAAACCTTAATTGCACCTCCAAATGCCACTTATAAAATTAGCCAAACAAAGCCAGGTGAAAGATATATACAAGAAACAGATACTTTTGACACATGGTTTAGCAGTGGACAATGGCCATTAATTACACTTGGATATCCTGGTTCAGATGATTTCAAAAAATTTTATCCAACTTCAGTTTTAGAAACAGGTTGGGAAATTATTACAAGGTGGGTTTCTAGAATGGTAATGTTTGGAATGTATTTAACAGGTGAAGTTCCCTTTTATGATGTATATTTACACGGAATTGTTAGAGCAATAGATGGTAAAAAGATGAGCAAAAGCTTAGGAAATGTAATAAATCCAGAAGAATATATCGAAGAATTTGGAGTAGATGCATTACGAATGGGGTTAATTAGTGGTACTGCAAACGGAAAAGACTTTAATTTCCCAAGAGATAAAATAATTGGATATCGAAAATTCACAAACAAAATTTGGAACATGGCAAGGTTTATGTTAATGATGATGGAACGAGAAGGTTATGATGATGCTAACCCGTTACCATTTTGGACACAAGAATATAAAGAAGAAGTAAAAGATTTATTAGTAGACCAAGATCAAAAAGTACTTGAGGAGTTAAGCAAAACAATAAAAAAAGTCGAAGAAAAAATAGATCAATATAGATTTGCTGATGCAGGTGATTTAATCTACCATTTTATGTGGAACGAAGTAGCAGACAAATACATTGAAGATGTTAAAAACCGTGAAGGAAAAACTAAAGAAGTTGGATTAGTAATTTTAAGATATGTATACTTAAGCAGTATAAAAATGCTGCACCCATTTATGCCATTTATAACCGAGGTTATTTGGGCTGAAATTCCAAAAGCAGAAGATAATATACTAGCAGTTTCAGATTGGCCTAATTATTAGTATTCTTGTTATTTTGTGTTAATATTTAATTATTATGACATCGCCTACTTTTTATTGGTTAATTAACTTGATTCTTTTCTTCGGTTGGGGACTAATCTTATTGGTTACAATGCTTACACCGATTTATATAATTGTATCTTTAATTATATATTTTAAGAAAAAAGACAAAGAAGGATTCGAAATATCCGGTTTTTTGAAAAAAGCTCTAGCATTATACTTTATACCATTTGGTATTGGTATTATATTAGTAATAATATATAGAGTAGCAATGCTTTTTTTAGGTTAATTCTAACAAGGGTCTTCAAATTTATTTTTGCTGAAGTAAAAATTTTATTCTTCTGACTTTTCTTCTTCAGATTTATTGGGTTCGCCAGCGCTTTCAGTTTCACCTTCCTCGCCCTCACCTTCTTGTTTTTCGCTTGTTACTTCAATATCTTCAACAGACATTTCTTCTTCCTCAACTTCAAGTTGTTCGGCATAATCTATTTTTAATAATACATCTTCTGGATCGTGTTTTATTTCAATCTTTTCAGAATCTACTTTAATTGCTTCACCAACAGTCAAAACATCATTGACTTCTTTTAAACCACTAATATCAACTTCGAAGTTTTGTGGTAAGTCTTGTGGTAAACATTCAACCTCTATTTCATCTAATTGCACTAAAACCATACCTTCTCCCGATTGAATAGGTTCACATTCCTCTTCGCCAATAACTTCAACAGGAATTCTTGCAGTAATTTTTTCACTCATATCTACTTCATAAAATGAAACATGCACAGGCTCCAATGTAATAGGGTCTTTTTGTACTTCTGTAATAAGTATTTTTCTAATATCCAAATTCTCAGTATTTGTATTTTCATCAATTCTTATTCTGTCGCCTTTTTCTAATTCGTATTCACCATCAATTTTTAAAGTTACAAGAGTTGATTCACCAGCTTCTTTATAAACTTTTTTAAAGTCTTTTAAATTAATAACCAATTCTTCAGATGGTTCGCCTTTTTGTGATTTCTTTTTAGAAAAGAGTACTGCTGGCAATAAGCCATCTTCTCTTAAAACTTTTACTTTTGAGCCTTTTAGGTTTCTTTTTTTTGCAAATATTTCCATAATATCTTTGGGTCAGATTTTAAAATCTTTTTAACCTTAACTATTTCACTAAATTGTATGTTTTTATTTACTTTCTTTTCGTCTCTTAAATCTTGCTCCTTTTCTCTTAACTTGTTTTGTTTTACTTTGATATCTTTTTTATTAATTTTCATTTTTTACTCTGTCCGCAATAGTTTAGCATTTTTATAGGAATTCGCAACTATAATTTAATATTATAAACTTTATCTTGAATTAAGTAATCCTTTTTCATTATATGCGAAGATTCTGATGTAAATCCATCTGGTAATAAATTATTGCTTCTTCCAAACGGAAACACAAATTTTACATTTAAGTCAGTTTTTTGTGTTCCTGGTTGTTTTTGAACATATAGATTGACTTCCCCATCTTCAAAATATTTTTCAGCAGATTCATAAGTTATTTTCAAAACTACGGTTTTGCCTTTCTCAACGAACAAATCCGTTTCATAGGTTGCCTTGTTTGTATATGGCGAAACTATTACCTTTCTTGTTATGTTTTTGTCTATACCATTTTCTAACAGCCTTGCAGAATCTAAAAATGCATCTTTAGGAACTATTATTTTTACATGATTTAAATAATCGCCTAGTGGCCATTCGTCTGTTTCAGAATTATTTGTATAGGTAAGAGTTATTTCTCTTTTAAAAATATGTTCTGCATTCGGCTTATATGCCGTATATTCTATTTTTCTATTTATAAACGAGTCTATTTTATTTGCTGAGATATTTGAATCTATAACATATAGAAAATCGTCTTGTGCAGAATTTATTGTTCCAGCCCAGTTGTTTTTAACAAAAACCTGTTGTACAGAATCGTCAAATGAAAATAGTAACATGTGCTTTTGGTTTAAACTGTTATAAATAGTTTTATAAAACATAGATTGGTAATTATTGCCATAAGTATTCCATTTATTCTTGTTAAGGGCATTATTTAGTATTCGTGTATATAATTCACTATAAAATGTTGCAGTAGAATGGTCTTCGGTTCTGTTTGATAATAACTCTTCGTTAAAATTACTCGTTGTAATTGTTGTAGCATGTGAGGGCATTTCAACAGGTTCTGTTATTGCTAATAATTTATGCATAAAATCAGTATCTACTAAAAACACACCATCAACAGTTTCCCCTTTTGTATATTCAATTATTTGAGCCATGTTTTTTGCATTATCGGCAAAGTTTGGTTCCCATGTTGCATCTGTAAAATTTAGTTGTTTATATCTAAAAACATTTCTAAGCGGTAAAGGGGGTGAATCTACGATTTCACTGTTTTTCAATTTTTCATTTATATCATATGGGTTTTCAATTTGCTTTATATTTAATGCGCCGTTTTCTGCCGATAACAATCCGTATCCATCTACGACACCACCAGAAGCTCTAAGTTCGTTATTGTCTACAATTACAAATAGATATTTTTTTGGCTTATCAATACCCATCAATTGTGGCCAAATAGTGCTTAATGAATATAATTCAGACAGTTTTTCAACGTCATTTTCATCAACTCCTAGTTCAGAAACATACCTAGACAGTAATTTATTTTTCTTGATGGCCTCTAAATCTTTTTGTATTAAGTTCATCTTAGATAAAGATCTAGATATATTCTCATCTTTACTTATGGTTGTAGAACCTAATACATTAGAATGTGTTTTTTGATCTGTTATTAATGCAAGGTAATTACTTGAAGCCAAATCACTTACAATGGATGCTTTTGTTTTAGCTATATTAAGCATTGTTAGTAAATCATCGCTTGTTATATGGGAAATCGGTGCAATATAATCAACAACCTTAGGAATATTATCTATTTTGTCGAAATAAGTTAATGCAATAATACTTTCTTGTTTTGCATCACTTAAATTTAGTTCATTAAATGCTTCTGTGGCGTTATCTAAGTGTTTCATTGCCTTTGTTGCATTATATGCAGTTATAATTGATGGAACTGCAAGTAACAATACTAACAAAATTGATAAGAATACGATTATCTTTTTAGATGTAAATCGTCTTTTTTTAGATAATGAATCTTTGGGTTCCTCAGTGGTTGTTTCAACAAATGCGTAAATATCATCAATTGACGTGTCGGGTTGTTTTTGTGATTCGTTCTCTTGGTAGAATCTTTTTGCATTTAAGGCTGATGCTCTTGAATATAGGTCAAATTCATCGTACTCAGTATTATTAGATTCTTCCATTACTTTTTTAGAATATGGTAAGGTTTGAAAGTTTTCCTTTGGTTTTACATATTTTGTTTCAGCACTTTGAACAGGTGTTACATATTTTTTAGTAGGTTTAACAAAATTTGTTGGGGGTTTATTGTAATCTCTTGTACTAATTATTTGAATATGTTTTGGTTTAGTTGTTTGGTTTTCCGTTTCTTTGTATACATAAGTGATATTTCCATCTTTAATTACATATTCGTCATTTGATATTTTAGTTGGCTGTGTTACCGTTTCCCATTTACTCGTTGCAGATTTATTTTCAGAAATAGGATTCTTGTGATTTGATTGTTCAGAAGTTGATGTTGTTTCTTGTTTCTTATTTTCTAAACTTTTAAATTGTTTTTTTAATAATTCTTCATACTTTTTTCTATTTTCTTCTAAACGTTTTTGTAATTTTCGTTGTAATTCTAATAATTCTTCTGTTTTCTCTAGCAAATCATCGTCATTTACTTCTGTGGTGTTTGTTGCTCTTGTTGTTTTACTGTGTGGCTTTGCGGTTTGTTTAATGGGAATTTTATAGAACTTCAAAATTTCAGTTAATCCTTGTTCTAAACTAACCTTTGGTTTCCAAGATTGCGGATAATAAACCGGAAATTCAGTAGTTAAAAATACATTAGATAAGTCATTTTCGTCGTATTCAATCTTTGTGTTTAAGTTTGTTAATGACTTAATAAAGTGAACATACTCTAAATAGGTAATAGATTCATTTGGGGTTAATGAATATTTATTAGAAACAATACCTGATTCCGTTTCTCTTATAATGGCACAAAGCCCATCTATAAAATCAGTTATGTAAATAGGTCTAAGAATAAGATTGTCATCATGAATAAATACTTCTTGCCCTTTTGTTAAACTATATAAAGTTTCTCGTAACACATCGTCTAAAACCAAATCACGACCATATAAATTCCCCACTTCAATTAACGAAGTTTTTACGTTGCTAAGTTGCCTAAATTTATTAATGACATCAATAGCAATGTGAATAGAATGGTTTTGATTTGCTAAAGATTCCCATTTATATAGAAACAAAAAAGGAGCATTTTGTTTTGATGCTGTTGATAATAAGTGTGTTAAGTGTGAGGTATTATGCGTAAACAATGGTAAATCATCAGATTCAGAATTTAAGTTGTGAAAATCGATAATAGCAACTACATTGGCAAAATGATGAATATTAAGATCGTTGGGGTCTTTTAGTATAAATACAGAATATCCTGCTTCGGTTAATTTCAGTTCAAAATTTTTGCTTAATTCTCCATGTCCAGTAATTATTATTTCTTTCATAATAGTCTTATTGCGATTATATGATTATTTCAATAGTACACACCACAAGCACAATCGCATTGCTTAAATCCATTTTATACATAAATACAAAAGATAAAAGAAGAACCTAAAACTATATACACAACAAATATTATGTGCTCAAAATAATAAAACCGAATGAATTCCACATAATATAAAATACTTGAAATAACAAAGAATCATATGTATTGTAATAATATTACCTGTCAAAACAAAAGCGGTATGAGCAATTACTATTCATTACATACAGATGGAGGTGCTAGAGGCAATCCTGGATTAGCTGCAATTGGAGCTGTTTTAAGAGATCCAGACGGTAACTTAGTAGATACATACAATGCATTTATTGGCATATCTACAAACAATATTGCCGAATATACTGCGTTAATACAAGGTTTAAGACTTGCAAGAATGAACAATGTGGAAAACTTAAACTGTTACTTAGATAGTGAATTAGTAGTCAAGCAATTAAATGGTGAATATAAAGTAAAAGACGAAAATTTAAAAATACTAAAACAACGAGTTGACCAATGGGTTAATCAATTTAAAAATGTGACATTTAATCATGTTCCGCGAAAGAACAACAAAAATGCTGATACACTTGTAAACGAAGC
>CAZDNW010000049.1:0-10312 GCA_964506905.1 uncultured Candidatus Saccharibacteria bacterium | reverse complement strand
CTTGTAAATACGATTCCTTTTAATAATTCGTATACATCTTCTAGTTCTTGGGAATCGATATCTATGCCTAAAATTTTTGATAATTCAAATCTTAGATATTCGTCTAGTCTATACCGCATTAAACCTAGACCATAGAGTGTTTTCTCTAATTTGGGTTTTATCATTGATTTAGCACTTTGTAATTTTAGTCTTTCGGCCGTTTTTTCTGTATAGGTTTCCAATAAATTAGTAGCAACGAATATTGCTGTGAGTTTTGCGTATTCTGCTTTATTATTTTCTTGAAAATGTTTAAAAAGTGTTTTGCCTGTATGTAATTTCGCAGGTCCCGTTTTTGGCAGTTTCCATGCCTGATTTATGTTACTGTAGAATTCCATTGCCTTAATAGCATATTCATATCCACAAATATCAGTTGGTATTAACTGCTTCATATAATCAATGAGTGATTGATTTCCCGTGGGATTAGGCATTTCGAATACCAGTTCAGGTTCATAAGGATTGAGAGTATTGTAAAGTTCATCTAAATTTGTTTTCAGTTGTGAGAAATCCATAATGGCATTATTTATAACACATTTATAATAAATGCCAACCACTATAGGCTGTGCATGTTGGTGGTTTCATAAGTTTATAAATTTACATTTTGTTCAAACTGTTTTATTATTGATGTAAATGATTTACCGTATATTTACCTATTTGTTTTTTATTTTAACAGTATCCTTTGGAATAGGTGCGATTCTTTCAGTTAATGACCTTATCTCGTTTAATGTTGTAATAATCCTGATTTTTCTAAATATAATATTATATACTAGTTTTGTTATTTATGAGTTAGTTACATTAATTCATAGATCAAATAGTGTAAAAAACGAAGCTAATTTAAAATTTAGGTCAAGAATTAAATATCCTTATGATAGAATGGTTACTTTCTTTTCCTCATGCTTTTTTTACTCGGTATTATTAGCGGTAAGCTTTGGTATTGTTCTAATAGTTTTTATATACATATCAGGGTTTTTTATTAAAACATATGGGCCAGATTTTTTTGATATTTTAACAACAAGTTGTAAAGTAGGTAATTCTAATGAATATAACAGTAGTTTTAAAGATATATCTCAAGCGAATAGTAGGTTATATGAAATTGAAAAACAGTTATTTTTAGAAAGAAATGAAAGAAAATATGTTGATAAAATTAATGAGGAATATACTGTTGAGATAACTTTTGATGATGCATACTCAAGATATATGGCTCTATCGTATAGAGGTGGTAGCCCAATGACACGTTTTTACTACTTAATTAAACTATATAACCATAAATATCCAAGATATAATCCGTTAAATGGCGGGACTACTTATTTTGATAATATATTATTTAAGGATACCGATGACGGCAATTTTTACCATGTTATAGGTGCGACAAATAAAATTGAAGGAATAAAAGGACAAGTTTATAAATTTGACGTAAATCAGAAAAATTCTATTGTTAAACTGGTTATAAAAGAACAAGATAAACATAAAACTTATGTTTTTTATCCTGCAGAATCAGGATATTACGATGATTGCAACGGAGAATTATCAGGTCTTATTAATGAAAAAGTAAAAATCTCACAAGGTCCAGATTCAAATGTTTATATAAAAACAGATTACGCAGTATATAAACTAATACCATTCGGTTCAAATGAAGGGTATTCATGTGAAAGAATAATGCAATATTAAAGGTGTGTGAGCCTATTGCACAAACTCCTCTTTATGCTATCATTTCAACATAACATCATGACTAGGGTAGCTCCTGATCTTACGATACCTAGTCAGAGGGTAAAGGGGCTAAGATTTACAAAAATAATAAAAGTAAATAAGTTTATGTGGAATTTATTCGTTTAACTAACGAGTAATTTGTTGTAATAACATAACCGTAAGAATTCCACATAATAATTAGTTAAGATTTGTATGTCTGCCAATAAAAAATTTTATTGGTTAAAGGCGTACGCATAATAATATGGCATATAAATGCAAATCGCCATCTGTAGAAGAAATGCTTGAAGCAGGTGTTCATTTTGGGCATCAAGTTCGCAGGTGGAATCCAAAGATGGAAAAGTATATTTATGATGTTGATAACAAAACACACATTATAGATGTATACCAAACCCAAGAAATGCTTGAAAAAGCATGTGAGTTTTTATATGAAGTTGCTAAAACAGGGCAACAAATCATTTTAGTTGGTACAAAAAGACAGGCTTCAGATATTGTTGAGGTTAAAGCAAAAGAATGTGGCGCTTTGTATGTTAATCAAAGATGGCTTGGGGGTACCTTTACAAATTACAAGTCGGTAGAAGGTAAATGGAAACAACTTCAAGAATTAAAAGAAAAGAGAGATAAAAACGAATTTTCACATTTAACTAAAAAAGAAAGATTGTTAATTGATAGAAAAATAGACAAATTAGAATTATTTGTAGGTGGAATTCAAGGCATGAAAAAATATCCAGGTGCAATAGTTGTTGTTGATGCTAAGAGAGAAAAAACAGCAGTAAAAGAGGCAAATGCAGTAAATGTTCCAGTCGTTGCTATGGTTGATACAAATACTGACCCTGATAATGTTGATTATGTAATTCCAGCAAACGATGATGCAATAAAATCAATTGATTTAATTTTGTCAAAAATTGCAGAGGCAATTAAAGCAGGTTACGCCGATTACAAACCAGAAGCTAAAAAGATTATTAGATCTGTAGATGATCCTATTAAATCTAAGGCATCAAAACCTGTAGAAAAGAAAGAAGTTAAAAAAGAGATTAAAGATAAAAAAGTAAGTAAAAAAACTGTTAAAAAGGAAAAAGTAACCAAAGCTAAAGACACAAAAAAGAGCAGTAAAACAGAAAAAGAAACAAAAACGAGTAAAAAGTAGTTAATCAGTTGGGCGAGGCCGTAGGCCTCGCCCAACCCTTTGTTAAATATCGCTAAACTGTTATTAAGTTTATCGATATAAAAACATAAAAAATGGATATAGAAACAATCAAACAACTACGAGAAGAAACAGGTGCAGGAGTTATGGATGCTAAAAAAGCATTAGAAGAAGCAAACGGTGACTTAGAAAAAGCAAAAGAAATATTAATAAAAAAAGGTATAGAAAAAGCCGAAAAGAAATCAGAAAGAGAAATAAAAGCAGGAAGAGTGTTTTCTTACATACACGGTGGTGGTAGAGTAGGGTCGCTTGTAAAAATTGGTTGTGAAACAGATTTTGTAGCAAAAAACGAAGAATTCGAAAACCTTGGTAAAGAAATTGCGATGCAAGTAGCAGCAATGCAACCTGAATCAGTTGATGATTTACTTGAACAAGATTATATAAAAGACTCAGGTAAAAAAATAAAAGATTTAGTAACAGAAACAATCGCAAAAACAGGTGAAAATATAACAATAGACGAAATTGCAGTGTTTTCAATATAAATCACTAATTTAGTAGTAATCACGCAAACAAGAAACCCGCTTTTTAAGCGGGTTTCTTTGTTCCTACACACATTTGCAACCATAATTTATTTATGCTAAAACTAAACTATGAAACAAGATAAACTAGAAGAACACTTAACCTCAGTAAAAGAATATTTAACTAGTGAATTATCAAAGATACGAACAGGGCGAGCCACTGCTTCAATAGTAGAGGACATAAAAGTTGAAGCATACGAAGGTTCAGATCCATTACCAATAAAAGAACTTGCAACAGTTTCAACGCCAGACGCTCAAACAATTACAATCTCACCTTGGGATAAAAGCATTTTAAAAAAGATAGAAGAAGCAATTATCAAAGAAAATAATGGATTAAATCCAGTAAATGATGGGGAAGTCATTCGTGTTCCGATTCCACCACTTACAGAAGAAAGAAGAAAAGAGATTGCAAAAGAAGTATCAAAACTTGTTGAAAATGCAAAAATTAGAGTAAGAACAATAAGACAAGATGCAATGAAATCAATAGAAGAAATGCAAGATAGCGGTGTAATATCTGAAGAAGATATGTATAGAGAAAAGAAAGCAATAGAAGAAAAAATTTCAAACACAAACAAAGAATTAGAAGAAATGGGCAAGAAAAAGAAAGACGAAATAATGCAAATATAATTCAAATATTTTATAAATGATTGCTCAATTAGTATTGTAAGAGTAGAGATTACTTCTTAAATTTGTTACCATATACATTATGATATCCTTAATACCTTTTCTAGTTTTTGCAATAATACTATCATTTTTAGTATTCATACACGAACTAGGCCATTTTCTAACTGCAAAAAAATTTAAAATAGGTGTTCCTGAATTTGGTATGGGAATTCCACCGCGAATCTGGGGCAAAAAATTTGGTGAAACACTTTATTCAATAAATTGGTTACCTTTTGGCGGATTTGTAAGAATAAAAGGAGAAGATTACGAAGATTACGACCCAAAAGATAAAACCAATTTTATAAACAAAAAACCATGGCAAAAATCCGTTGTACTACTAGCAGGAATTTTTATGAATTTAATGGTTGCGTTTGTTATATTTTACTTTACCCTTGGGATAAATGATTTCAAATCCTCACCGATACTATTGTTAGATAATTATAAATTCCCGTTTGCTAAAACAGTCGAGTTACCCAATGTTGTTACTTTTATAAAAGATGATTCACCTGCAAGTAACGCCGGCATACAATTTGCCGATAGAATTACTAAACTAGAATACAATGGTGAAGTAGTTGAGCCTAAAACCATAGATGATATTCATAACTTCTTAAAAGATAAAGAAGGTAAAGAAATTACAGTTTATACAAAAAACATTAACACAGACGAAACCGCGGTATACAAAGTGACTCCTACTTATAATGAGGAACTCGGAATGGTTGTTTTAGGTATAGGGCTTGGTGATGCAGTTCAACTAGCATATCAAACCCCTGCCGAAAAAGTTCTTGCGGGGCCATTACATTCTGCAAACATAATGGGATACTCATTTCACGCACTAGGACAACTTGTTAAACAAAGTGTACAAGAAAAAGATGTTTCAGCAGTTGCAAGTGGTGTAGCAGGTCCAATTGGAATATTTGGGGCTGTAAAATCAATCATGGATAATGGTGGCAGTAAGACATGGCTTGTTTTATTAGATTTAACTGCATTACTATCACTGTCGCTTGCAATTATGAATCTTTTACCAATTCCAGCGTTAGACGGTGGCAGAGAAGTATTTGTTTTATACGAATGGATTACAAAAAAAAGACCATCGCCAAAATTAGAAGAAAGAATGCACCAAATTGGTTTTATCTTTTTAATTGGCTTACTTTTAATAATCACATTTAAGGATATTATCTTTATGTGGTTTTAACAAAAATTACGATAGAATTCCCCATAAATACTTATAAATACTTGCTCGCATTATGGTTACTTGTTAAAGTAAGAACATGAAACAATCGCAACTATTCACGAAGACACTAAAAGATGTCTCAAAAGAAGAAGTAAGTTTAAACGCCCAACTTTTAATTCGTGCAGGTTTTATAGACAAAGAAATGGCAGGTGTTTATAGCTATTTACCACTAGGGTTAAGAGTACTTAGAAAAATAGAACAAATCATTCGTGAAGAAATGAACGCAATAGACGGACAAGAAGTTTTATTAACAACCCTTCAATCAAAAGAACATTGGCAAGCAACAAACAGGTGGAACGATGATGTAATGGATATTTGGTTTAAAACAAAATTAAAAAACGAAGTTGAATTAGGTCTAGCACCTACACACGAAGAACCTTTAACTTTAATAATGAGAAAGCACATACATTCTTATAAAGATTTGCCGAAATATGTATATCAGTTTCAAACAAAATTTAGAAATGAAATAAGGTCAAAAAGTGGGTTAATGCGAGGGCGTGAATTCTTAATGAAAGATTTATATTCTTTTTCTAGAACTACCGAAGAATTAGATGATTATTATGAAAAAGTTAAAGATGCGTATATGAAAGTTTATAGCCGATTAGGTTTAGGGGAAATCACTTATATAACTTTTGCAAGTGGTGGGTCTTTTAGTAAATTTAGCCATGAATTTCAAACAATTAGTGAAGTAGGAGAAGATACAATTTATGTTGATGAAGAAAAAAGAATTGCAATAAATAAAGAAGTATATACTGATGAAGTTTTTGAAATGCTAAATATAGATAAAAATAAACTGGTTGAGAAAAAAGCTGTAGAGGCGGGAAATATATTTAAACTTGGCACTAAGTACTCTGAAGCGCTAAACTTAAAGTTTGTAGATAAAGATGGGAGTACAAAACCAGTAATAATGGGTAGTTATGGTATCGGTGTAAGCAGAGTAATGGGAATTATTGCTGAAATATTTAACGATGAAAATGGGTTAATATGGCCAGAAAATATTGCTCCTTACAGGGTTCATTTAGTAGGACTAAATTTAGATGAGCAACCAGTAAAAGAAAGAGCAGATAATATTTATACAAAACTTAAGGCAAACAATATCGAAGTTTTATATGATGATAGATTAGACGTAACGCCGGGGCAAAAATTTGCAGAATCAGATTTAATTGGAATTCCACACAGAATTGTTGTATCAAAACGAACAGAAGATAAGGTTGAGTACAAAAAGAGAGACGAAAGCAGTGCTGATTTGACTGAATTCCACAAAATTTTAGAAACTTTGATAAATTAAAGGTAAATTAAAAAGGGTTGTGATTACTGAACGAATTACACATTGGTACCCATAATATCAATTGCTAATTAACATATAGAAAATTTATGATAAAATCGAAGTTGTGAGCGAAGATTGTATCTTTTGTGACATAGCACAAAAAAAAGCACGGGCAACTATCGTTTTAGAAAACGATAAATACATTGCTATAGAAAATATTAATCCAGCAGCCCCTGTGCACATATTGGTTATGCCAAAAGAACACATTGAAAAAAAAGATACAATCTCAGGCAAAGTAAATGGTTTTTGGGATGAGTTGGTAAATTTTGCTTACCAAGTTATCCAAAAATATAATTTAGATAAAACAGGTTATCGATTGGTCAATAACGGTGCAGGTTACAATGATTTAGAACATGAACATTTGCACATTTTAGGAGGAAAAGATTGGAAACCAAAAGATAACTTATGATAAATCAATAGGAGGTGTTTTATTTATCATGGCTCAAAAAAGAAGACGAAGAAAGAGTGGGGTTGAGATTGATTTACGAAAGCAAAATTTATCCGTAGAACAAGCATTAAGAGAACTTAAAAACATTATGGAAGATGATATGGATAGACTTAAAGAGAAAAGGTATTATATCAAACCATCATTAAGACGAAGAGAGTATGAAAAAAGAAAAAGAGCAAATATTAGAAAATATGCAAGTAAATCATAAAATAAGTTGACCTTATGAAAAATTGAAGCCCGCACTCAAAGAGTGCGGGCTTTCTTAATAGTTAAAAGTTAAAATAATTAATAAGGTTGATTAAAACAAAATCAACCAAAACAAAAATGACAAAACAACAAATACAACAAGACTTAACCACCGCTCAAAAAGAAAAAAACACACAGAAAGTTGAAGTATTAAGAATGTTGCTTTCTGAGGTAAATAATGAAGAAATCAGACTTCGTGCAGAGGGCAAAGAATTAACCGATGACAATATTGTTGGCATAATAAAACGATCCGTAAAAAAACGAAATGAATCGATAGAAATGTTTGAAAAAGCAGGTAGAACAGATTTAGTTGAATCTGAAAAACAAGAACTCGCTATATTAATGGAATATATGCCAGAACAAATGACAAAAGAACAAGTTGAACAAATAGTAAATGAGGTAATAAACGAAGTAGGTGCAGATGCTAATTTCGGACAAGTAATGAAACAAGTAATGGCAAAAGTAAAAGGCCAAGCAGACGGAAAACTAGTTTCTGAAGTTGTTAGAGAAAAACTAAGTTAACAGTCTGTTAACAATTTAATGAAACCAGATATAAAATTTCTTATTGATAAATATTACTTATTAACTTTAGGTATGAGTTATCGCGGTAAAAATTGTAACCGCAAACAATTATTAGATTATGCATGGGAATTATCACCGGGTTTGTTTTACTTTGTGGCCGGCCGTGGAATTGTTCCCAAAACTTTATCAAAGAGGTTGAGAAAAAATATAATCTGTATGATGATTCTTGAAAGAAATTAACTAAAGAAAAATGCAAATAACAATTTTATTTTTTAAAAGGTTAACATTAAGGGTTTTATACAAATTAGCATTGTTTTACTGGAAAATAACTAACCCACGCTCAATTGGTTCGAGATGCTTAATTGTAAAAAATAATCAAATTCTTTTGTTAAGGCATTCATATATGCCTGATTATTATATTCCCGGTGGGGGAATTAAAAAGAATGAAACAATTACCGAAGGTATAATTAGAGAATTAAAAGAAGAAGTTGGCATTACTGTTAGCATTGACGATTTAATGCTGTTTTTAATAATTGAGTCTAATTTAGAATATAAACAAGATACAGCTTTTATATTTTTAGTTAAAAACATAACCAAAGATCAGCAAATAAATTCCCATAATCATGATAAAAAAGAAATACTTGAAATAAAATGGTTTGATTTAGATAATCTGCCAAAAGATTTATCTGTAACTACAAACTTAGTAATTAAAGAATACATAAAATTGAGAAATAATAATTTAAGAACCAAAAGTGTAAAATTTAAGTATGTTGACAGAAATAATTTAAATACTTAAATGAATAAATTTTAATGATCTTCGCCTTCGTGATTAACACCAAGCAAATGCAAAACACCATGAGCAACTAAATCAGCAATTTCAAGTCGTACATCATCGTTACCATACTTTTTCATCTGTCTTTTTGCTTGGTCGATATTAACAATTACATCACCAACATAATACCTGCCGTCTGGGTCGTTAGCGTCGATTTCAAACGATAAAACATCAGTAGGGTAGTCTTTACCTCTTTGCTCTTTATTTATTCTTTGAATTTCTTTATCGTCGACTAAATGAACAACCATGTACGAGTTCTTACGAACGGGTTTATCTGTAAAAATTAATTTTTGATGTTTCATAGATATATATTACTGTACTTTTATCTCTACTGGAACCCACTTTAAACCATTTGTATCAGAATCAAATACTACAACTGCCAACATCATCTTTGGGTTTGTTTCTCGTGTAACTTCTTTATTGGGATAGACTCTTAATAAAGTTAAAACAGGTTTTGAGAATGTTACTTCAGGGTGTCCGATTTCGGTGAATCCTGTTTCAATAGTCATTCCTGTATTATTTAGATGAATGCTAACCCCGTTAAATCTTAGCGAATCAAAAATGGGATCATCTGTTTCGACAAATTTTTGTTTTTGCGGGTTAATTAATTTTGGTTGGATATGCTTGCGCAATAATGATAACGCATTGGCTTGAATTCTGTGTCCTGGATTTTCATAACTAGAAACGTGTCTAGCCCAGGTCTCATATTTTTTACTTCTCAGTATAACGGGAAGCATACTAAAGAAACTGCCAAGATTATATGTTCCGTATGTCCCCAGTCGTTTATTAGAAAATTCTATTTTTGCCGGAATATTTAATCTCTTTGCTGTTTCAGAATTACTAATTGTAAGTAACCCGTCATTAAATATATAAGTTATCGTATTAGGTAAATTTTCAGGGTTTATACTGCGTACATAAACATCCAATGGTATTGGTTTTATGTATCCGTTTGGTTGTATTTGCAGGATTTGTATTCCCCAATAATTTTTTCCCGTATTTGTTCTAAAATCGTATAATTTAAATTGTGGCTGATTTGGTGAACGAAATTCAGTTATATCACTATCAGCTTGAACATCTAGCAATATATTAAATGTACTTAAAAGATTTTCAATTTCTTCTTGAGTTATTTTTAATTCAGTTGCTAAATCGTTAGTAGAAAATGAGGTACCTTCTTCAATTAAAGCTCTTGCCATTAACCTTAAAACCATTTCTAATTGTTGCAAATATAGTTCTGGTTCCCTAATCTGTGGCAATGTTTTGCGTACTAATTCTTCGCTAACTTCTACTAAACCAAATAAATTTAAGGCAGCACCACCATTTGGGTATTGTGTTAGTTCTATTAAATGTTGATTGTCGTAAGGTTGTTCAAGGTTACCTCCAATCCCAGTTGCCATGCCTGTTATATCTTATAGTAATGGGTTAGTAAAGAATATTAATTCCGTGCTAATATATACCTATGAAACTAATATTCGCACTAGGAAATCCAGAGCCAGAATTTACACATACACGCCATAATGTCGGTAAAGATGTGTTAAATCAGTTTGTTCAAAAGTTATTTTCTAATTATAATTGGGAATTCAA
>CAZDNW010000048.1:0-15537 GCA_964506905.1 uncultured Candidatus Saccharibacteria bacterium | reverse complement strand
ATTTTTGCCTTTAAGCTTTCTACATTTTTTGCATGTTTTACATTTACAAAAAGGTAGGGGAAATGATGTATCTGCTGAAGTTCCTAAAAATGTTAGTTTCATTTTTTTATATCAGGTAAATAATGATTGTTTTTACAAAATAATTTATAAAAACCTATTATTTGTTTGACCTGCTTTTTATGTTAGGCATTATTGCACCAATCATAATTAGCAACCCTCCAATAAGTACTAGTATAGTTGGAATCTCTTTATAAAAGATAAACCCAAAGATTGCTGCAAATACAACTTCTGTCGGCATTAATAAGCTTGCTTTTTGTGCCTCTAAGTGTTTGAATCCAAGTATGATTAGTATTGCTGCAACTAACTCCAAAATCGCATATAAAATAATGTAACCCCACGCTTCAATTGGTATTGATAGAGGTATTGGTTCTTTCATAATAATCATACCTAAAATTCCAACAATAATCATAAAAGAACTGTTTATTAGCATCATTTGTGTTGATGCATAGTTAGATGAAATCTTTTTTGAAGCGGTATTCCAGAAACCAGCCAAAATACCGCCCATTAAAGCAAACATTTCATATTTGATGAAAGCTGGACCTGTTTCTGAGTAAAACACAAATACCAAGCCTATTATGGATAAACTTAAAGACATAAATTTTAAAATGTTAAACTCTTCTAGAAAGAAAATCTTTCCAAATATAATACCAGCAACAACCATCATCGAATAAAACATAAAATAACTTGTAGCTATAGCAATGTTATTGAAGGAAAGAAACATTAATGCTGTTACCAATGCACCGCTTGTTCCCCATAAAACAAACCACAACATATCACCTCTTTGTATTTTTTTCCATGAATACCTTCTATATTTAAACACAACTAAAATAGTTATCGCTGCAATGAACCCTATTATAAAAGTTTGAGAGAATGTATTAAAACCCAGTTTTATTAATCGTGAAAAAACCCCATATAACCCAAACAAAGCAGTCCCGCTTAATATAAATAATGCACCTACCTTTTGATTGCTTAACTTCATAAGTAAACTTTAATATAAAGGTTCGAAAAGTACCATAGTATAATAAAAGTTTTGTTGCTAAATATGCGGTTGCAAATTTATTAAAATAAAAATTTTAAATTGCTAATCATTAATAAACTTTAACGGCTCTGTTCTAAATTCTATTTCTACGCCGTTTATAAATTTCGTTTTAAAAAAGCTTGATCTATCGTCAAAATCGACTCTTTTTTCTATCGGAATATTTTTGTTTAAGCATTCTTGATAGAATTCCTCATAATCTTTAACTACAAATGCCATGTGCTCAATACCTGCTCTCAGTTTAGAAATATTAGAATTAGGCTTTGGCTCAAATGTTTCTATAAAAGGAATTGTTATACTATCAATTTGAATTGGTTTATTAAACTCATATAAACGGTTTTTTCTATCATGAATCTCGCCATCTTTTATGATTTTGGAAAACTTTAATAACTCTTTATCACAAATGTTGAATTCCCCATTAGACAATACTTGCAACCCTAAATGGTCACCTGTAAATCTTTTGCTCTTTAAATCTATGTTAAATTTTTGTGCTACTAGCAACACAAGCGGTATGTATTTTTCTAAATACAAACTCAACTGATTTTCGTTTTTTATAAAGTAGTAGTCTACCAAATTCATATGGTTTTACTGTAGTAATAGTCTTAACTTATTTAAACTTTCTTTTGGATTATACTGATCAAATAAAAAAGTGTTCCAATCTAAAGCTTTTGCAGCTTCTATATTTTTCTTTGAATTGTCTATAAACAATATTGTTGAGGCGGGTTCGTTTGCTTGTTCTTCTGCATACTTATATATGTTGTTATTTGGTTTTGCCATGTGCACAACACTAGAATCTATAATCACATCCCATTTCATATCTGGAATCAGTTTGTTTTTTATTATTTCATCCAACATGTTTAAATACATATTTGTTAATAATCCGATTCTATATTTTTTTGCTATTGTTTTAACGAATTTATGCATATCGTAATTTGGTTTAAACTTTTTTATCATTTCTTCTTGTAAATCATAATTTTGGGGGAATTTATAGTTAAGTTCTTTTTCAACTATTTTTTGAAATTCTAAAACAGATATTGCCCCTACATTGAAAAGCGGTTCGTAATTATCATATAAATTGTTAAATTTGGTTAGCAAGTCTTCGGTTATATTTATTTCTGCTAAGAAGTTTACCCATAATGTATCATCAGTTAACCCAAAGAAAAGTACATCACCGGCATCGAAGTATATAAATTTTATGTTGGTCATTGCTCTTAAACATAATACTAGCCTTGATTAAGTAATTAAACAAGACTATTATCTGATTATGAAAGTTATATTTGTAGAGTCAAAAGACACATTCCAAAAATCACAATTAGACAAATTAATAGCAAAAATGCATTTATCGCCAGCCGACTTGATATTTTTAGAAAGCCAAAATGACATTAACTCTGCCGACAAAATTTTTAGCTCTGACGAGGAGAAAATATTGGGTTTAGCTCCAGAAATCGTCAATTGGGAATTTAAGAATGAAACAATAGATAAAATTAAAAATCTGAAAGGTGTTTGCTTAGCAACCACTTCATATAACTGGGTAGATGGTGCATATCTAAAGAAAAAAGGAATCCCTTTAACAAATTCACCGCATTATTCAACTGAGGCTGTAGCAGAACATGCAATATTTTTAATGTTATCAATTGCACGTAAGATTCCCTTAATAATAGATAACAAATGGGAGCTAGATTATAAAGAACATATCGGTTTTGAGGTAAAAGGTAAAACTATGGGAATTATAGGACTTGGCAGTATTGGGTCTAGAATTGCTGAAATAGGAGCCGCAATCGGAATGGATGTGATTTATTGGTCAAAAAACAGTAAAAACAAAAACTATAAATATGTAGAGCTAAATGATTTGTTTAACCTTTCTGATTTTATATTTCCTACATATGCATTAAATGATGAAACAAAACAAATTATAAATAAACATCGCATAAATTTAATGAAACCCACAGCCTCTTTAGTTAATGTAGTATCAATAGATATTTATGATTATAAATATCTATTCAAAAAAATAGAAAGCAATGAGCTTTATGGATTAGGTGCAGATGACAAAAAACATAAACGGTTAAAGAATTTAAATATATTGGTTTCCCCAGATATGGCTTGGTATACAAAAGAGTCTTTAGAACGAAATATTAACATTTGGATTGAGTCAATATTGTCCGTATATACTGAAAATCTAATTAATGTTGTAAATTAAAAATATAATATGAAAATAATAAAAACTGAAACACAAGATAAATTAAATTTAACAGGATTTATCAGCCATACAGATAATAAAGAAAATATTATTGTTCACATTCACGGGATGGCTGGAGATCCGTATACAAATAATTGGTACTCATATTTTCACGATAAATTCCCAAAAAATAATTATGCGTTTTTAGTTGGAAATCATAGGGGAACAGGTTCTATTACTAGTTTTGCAAAAAATAATAAACCGGTAAACATTGGGAATGCTTTTGAACTTTTTGAGGATTCTTATTATGACATTAAAGCCTGGGTTAATCTCGCGTTTGAGTTAGGCTACAAAAATATTTATTTACAAGCACACAGTTTAGGACCTTCTAAGGTTGTCTACTTTATGAATAATTATGATGATATAGATAAAATTAAGGGGTTAATTTTGATAAGCCCAGTTGATATGTTAGGTTTAGTAATGTCGGACGCAAAATCTTACAACAAGCTATTATCGGAATCAAAAAAACTTTTGTCCGAAAACAAAGATAACATATTGCTTTCAAATCTTGTTTTTGAAGAATATCCAATGTCTGCAAAATCTTTTTTTTAATTTTTTTACGCTAGCTTCAGCGTGTAATGTTTTCTGTTACGAAAAAAGATCTCATAACTGGAATAGTGTAGAATCTTTAGCTTGTCCGGTTTTTGCTATTACCGGAACCAACGATCAACCAATTACAGCTGTTTGCAATCCCGAACCTGCACTGGACATTTTAAAAGGGTATCTTAAGAATTCCAAATATTCAAAAACTTTAGTAATAAATGGTGCCGAACATTCCTTTGAAGGATATGAAAACCTGTTAATTAAAGAAATTACTAATTTTCTTAAAACATTGTAATTGTTTGACTTATAGCACTAACCTTTTATAATCAACCTATGAAAATTAAAAATAAATGGGGCATTTTAGCGCTAATGTCTATGTCTATGTTCATAATAGTTATAGATACAACTATTATGAATGTTTCTATTTCTGCGCTTGTTGCTGATTTAAACACTTCTGTAACTGGTATTCAAAGTGCAATTTCTATATACGGGCTTGTTATGGCGGCATTTATTTTAATCGGTGCTAAAATGGCTGATATTATAGGTAAAAAGCGCGCTTTTACGCTTGGGATAATTTTATTTGGAATCGGAACAGGAACAGCATCTATTAGTAATAGCTTAGGCACGCTAATTATTGGGTGGTCTATTATTGAAGGTTTAGGTTCTTCTCTTATGATGCCAAATATTCAAACTATTTTGAGAGATAATTATAAAGGCAAAGGTTTAGCTTTTGCATATGGTATTATTGGAGCTGTAGGTGCTATTGGAGTTGCTGTTGGGCCTATTGTTGGTGGATTTTTAACCTCTTACTATAGTTGGCGTTGGGCATTTAGATTAGAACTTGCAATAGTTGTTTTTGTTTTGCTAATGATAGGTACTATTAAAAAAGATGTTTTACCAAAGATTAAGCCAAAATTTGATTTTGCAGGTGCATTTTTATCTTCTATTGGTCTAGCTAGTGTTGTTTTGGGAATTTTGGCAGCACAAAATCACGGATGGTTTTGGGCGAAACAACCAATAATGATAGGATCAAATGAATTTGCTCCTTTTGGCCTATCCATAACACCTTTATTAATGGGTTTTGGGTTTATGTTGTTAATGGGTCTGTTTAGTTGGGAAGCTCATCTTGAAGAAAAGGGTGAACCTGGATTGTTTAAGCCTTCGCTATTTAAAGTTGTTGTTCTTAGAACTGCACTAAATGTTAGGTTTATACAAATGATGTTTATGGCTGGGTTTATGTTTGTATTTCCACTTTATCTTCAATTAACACATGGTTTATCAGCTATAGACACAGGATTAGCCTTAATGCCAAATTCTATTGCGCTTTTGATAACAGCTATTTTAGGTACCAAACTTGGAACTAAATTTACAAGTAAACGAATTATTCAATCTGGATTGGTTTTGTCTATTATTGGATTTTTTATTATGGCAACAACAGTAAATGCAGATACTACTTTGGAAGGTGCTTTTCCTGGAACTATTGTTTTAGGTTTTGGAATAGGTTTAATTGTCTCGCAAATTGTTAATCTTGAACTTTCTAGTGTTAAAGGTGAAGATGTTGCAGAAGCTTCTGGATTAGATGGTGTTTTTCAACAATTAGGTAATTCTATTGGTGTTGCTGTAATTGGTTCTATTTTAATAAGTTCTTTAGTATTTGGAATGCAAACAGCAATTGATAATCAAAGGGAATATTTACCAGAAGATATAAGAATTGAAATAAATAATAAATTAGAAATTGGTGTTGATCTTGTAGATGACGCAACAGTTCACAAAAATCTTGTTGATTATGGTTTAAGTGACGAAATGGCAACAGAAATTACGCAAGATTACGCAAATTCTAGAACAGATGCTTTTGGCGCCGGCATGGCATTTTTAGGATTCTTATCAGGATTGGCACTTTTATTAACTATAAGAATGCCTAATGTTAAATTATTAAAATCTGACTCGTAAATTTTGTTGATTTTTGGTTTGGGCGGCGTGCTTTTTGCACGCCGCCCTTTCTTATTAGTTAAAATTTATTGTGTGTTAAAATACAAATCATGAATTGTTGGCTAAAAAATAAATGGTGCAGTTTTTTCTCAAAAGAAGAGACTCTTGCAGAAGACATAACAGAAGATATATTAGAAAAACCTTTTATTGGTGCGATAGAAATATTCACAGAGCTTGGCAGTTCTATAGGTGCGTTATTTATATTTTTAATTGTATCTTTTTTAGATTATAAAATCTGGCTTTATTTGTTTCCTGTTTATGTTTTTCAGGTCTTTATTATAGAAATAATAAAGCATATTGTTAAAATGCCTAGACCTAAAAAAGGGCTTAAACGAACAAGTATTTTTGGCGTGAGAACAACTAGTGGATCTTTTCCTTCTGGACATACAGCAAACGCTTTTGCATTAGCGGTCTTGTTTTCTAATTATTTTCATTTAGATACTTTTAATTCTTTACTTCTTTTTTCAGTTGCAGGTCTTATTAGTATTAGCAGAATTTATTTAGAAAAGCACTATATTATTGATGTAGTAGGGGGTGCTATCTTAGGTGTATTATTAGCAATATTTGGAACTTCATCATGGTTTTATTTACTTTCTATGATTTCCTCGTAAAAATATTATAATTTCAATATGATTATAGATTCACATTCACATTTAGCAGATAACAAGTTAATTAACTCTACAGAAGAAATAATAAAGCGAGCAAATGAAATAGGTGTTACTAAAATCGTATCCATTGGATGTTCTTTATCTGAAGCAAAAAAAAGTATCGATATCGCTAAAAGAAATAAAAGCGTTTTTGCAACTGTTGGACTATATCCACACGATAACGGAGACGAAAACGAAAGAGAACTGAGCTTAGACGATCGCCTATTACAAGTTAATGAACTTGTTAGTCATAATTTGTGGAAAAATAAAGCAGATAATACACGATTGGTAGTTGCAATAGGGGAATGTGGGTTAGATTTTACAACACCTCCGCCTTCTGAAATAAAAAGACATAAAAAAGATCAAGAATATCTATTTAGAAAACAAATTGATATTGCAAGAAATTTTGAACTACCAGTAATTATTCATTCTCGTGAAGCAACTAAAGAAACAATAGCTGTATTAAGAGATGAAATGGATAAAGGAATGTTTAAGGCCGTATGGCATTGTTATACTGAAAATTTAGAAACCGCTAAGGTGTTATTAGAATTAGGCGTTTTTATTTCATTTACAGGTATTTTAACTTACAAAAACGCTGAGGAAATACGAAAAGTAGCAAAGTTTTACCCTGCTAATATGATTATGATTGAAACAGATGCACCTTATTTAGTTCCTTTTTATAAAAGAAAAAAGGGGAATAAAATAAATGAACCAGCTTTTGTGGTAGAAATATTAGAAAAACTAGCAGATATAAAGAAAATGAACAAAGGGGCTTTAGAAAAAGTAATATATGAAAATACAACTAAATTTTATGATATTCCTGCTTAAATTGTGTTAATATTTAAATAATTGTCATGTTAAAAAAGCAAACAATTTATAGACATGCGAGATCTATAAAACAATCTACGGTAAAAATACTAAAAACAAAGCATATTGTTATCTCTACCATATATTCTATTTCTATAATTGCATTAACTTATATATTAGTACTGCAAAATTACGAAAATCTTAAAAATCGAATACCGTTTTTTTACATTTTTCCGTGGGGCGAATTTCAATTAACGGATAAATCTAATATTTGGATATTTATAATGTTCAGTATTGTATTTTTTATCATCAATACAGTTTTATCGGTAAAGTCTTTAAGTTCCGCTAACTTTTATCTTTCTAAATTGTACAGTTATTTTAATGCGTTAATTATTACTTTAATTTCTGTGTACACAACAAGAATTGTATTTATTTCAACTACTAAACCTATTATTTTCCCTCAATACATAAAATTAATAATAGTTCCTTTAGTTTTAGCGATGGTTTTGACATATTTAATAACACCATATGTTATTAAATTCGCAAAAAATCACGGTTTCGTTGATGATCCTTTAACACATAAACACCCCGCAATGTTATTAACAAAGCCAATTCCTAGAGCAGGTGGGCTTGCGTTTTATTTAGGTGTGATAACCGCTTCTTTGCTTGTAATTCCCATTTATGAAAGCCAAAAATTAATCGGCATTTTGCTTGGATCTTTAATTTTAGTATTAACTGGTTTGAGGGATGATAAAAAAGATATAAACCCTTATTTGAGGCTATTTATTCAATTTTTTGCAATATCTATAGTTGTTTTATCAGGAATTATATTGATGTATTTACCAAATCCTTTCGGCGACGCTATCAAACTTGCTGATTATAGATATGTGATAGATTATATAGGTGAACACAAAATTCACTATTTTTCTGTTTTAGCAGCAATTATTTGGATATGGTGGACAATGAATTTTATGTCTTTTGCAAATGGTGTTGATGGAGTTTATGCTGGTTTAGTAACTATTGTTGCACTTATAATATCTATCGTAATGTATAAATCAATTGTAAACGATGCTGATTTAGCACTTTTTACTAAATTTGCAGCCATAATTGCTGGAGCTGGTATTGGAATGGCCTTTTTTACATGGCCTCCTCAAAAGATTTTATGGGGCTGGGGAGCAACTGCCGCAGGTCTTATGATAGCAGCCTTATCTATAATAGGGAGTACAAAAATTGCTGTAACTTTAATTGTATTAATGATACCTTTTTTAGATGGCGTATTTGCTATAATAAGGCGTTTAAGCAGAAAACAAATGCCTTTCTTTGGAGATCGTGAACATTTTCATCATAAATTATTAGATGATTTTGGCTGGAATAAACAAAAAATCGCAATGTTTTATTGGTCTTCAACCATAATTCTCGCAACTATCGGTATTTTAACATCTGGCAAAACACGTGCTATTGCTTTTATTTTGATTGCAATGGTTATCATTATTGTACTAGCATTTTTAAATTTTGGTATAAAAAAGCATAAGAATTCTTGATGATACAACAACGGGGAATTTAATAATCTAAAAAAGGTTTGTTATAAATATGACAGCAATAGCTAATATTAAAGTTGATAATAAAAGGGGTTTATCTTGTAATAATATTCTTTCTGGGCTTTCACCTTCTTTTTTCTCGTATATTACATATAAATATCTTGCTACCCAATAAATTACAATCGGAATTGTAAGCATTAAAAATTTTGCACCAACTAATGTAGAAGGTAAATATTCAGCTAAAATTCCTCTAACAGGATGTTCAGGGGAAACTTGAAACGATAATAACGAATAACTTAAAATAGCCAATGTAGCTGATACAGAAATCATTGAATCCAATAGGGAATCTGGATAATGAGATAATATTTCACGAGTTTTTAAATCATTTATATTATTTGCTCTTAATAAAGTTCGTTCTGCTAATCTTTTACCGAAAGCTAGAAGTAAGGAAACGCCAATTATTGCAAGAATTAGCCATGAAGATATTGCAACAGGTATAGCTAAAGCACCACCAAAAACTCTAAGAATAAAGCCTAAAGAGATTGTAATAGCATCTAATATTATGGCATTTTTTAACCATAAATTATATAAAATTTGCAAACCTAAATAAGAAAGCAAAATAACACCAAAATATTTACCAACTACAACAAAAGAAGTTGGAATAGCAAAAAACAACATTAAAATAGCAAGAGTTGTTGCGAATTTAATAGATATTTTTCCTGAAGCGATAGGTCTATTCTTTTTAATAGGATGAATTCGGTCTTTTTTAACATCAAAAACATCATTTATTAAATATATTGCTGATGCTGTTATTGAAAAATATATAAATGCTAATGTTGCTTTGTAAAAAGCGTATGGATCAAAAAGCTGACCAGAAAAAACAATAGGTGCATACACAGCTCCGTTTTTTATCCATTGTCGCGGTCTTATTGCTCTTATTAAATGATAAAGTTTATTATCTGTTTCTATTAACATTATGTGCATTATAACAAAATGTATAAAAAGTGTAATATTAATAATTTTATGAAAACTCTTTCAACAATTTTTATTTAGTTTACTTAGTATGTATATAAAATACAGAAGCAGTTAAAGAAGAGGGTGTGGAAATGTGTAAAAGGTTTAATTTTGTTATTAAATAGATTAAAAAACTAATTCCATTTGTTGACAAGTTCTATTTATGTACCTGTAAAGAAAAATTCATAAATGTTTCATAAAAAAGTCTAAAAAGCAAGTAAAAAAAGAAGTGGACTAAATATGGGGTTTCGCCTAAAGTTCTGTAGAAAAAGGTATTAGTTATACACAAAAATATAGTAAAAATTACTAATATCAACAACATATAACTATAAGTTACGCGGTTTGTATTTCCTTTTATTTTGATGTTTTGGAAGGTGTCTTTTTATTTTGTTGAGTGTGGAATTTAAAGAGGAGATACTGTAAAATCAAAGTACTGCCTATGAAGATTCTTAAATTTATTATAATTTCAGCTTTACTAATTATACTAATACTCATTGTAGTTTTAGGTTTTCTTGCAGTACAGAAGAAAAGAAGACCAAAAGTTGATGAAAACGAAAAAATCACACTCTATTATTGGGGTTTGTTTGAACCAGAAGAGGTGATGCTTGATTTGATTAAAGATTACCAAACATTGCATCCAAATGTAACAATTGTATATACACAAAAGAAATATGATGATGATTTAGATAATTATAAAAGATTATTATTTCAAAGATTAAAGGCAGGTAAAGGTCCTAATATTTTTAGAATTCATTCTACCTGGGTTTTTGATTTTTTATCTCAAATGAGTTTCGACAATAAAGCCTTTGATGTCAGAGAATATAAAGAAAGTTTTTATCCAGTTATGAGTAGGCAATGTGTTTCTCCTAAGGGAAATATTGTGTGCATTCCAATAATGTATGACGGCTTAGTTTTATATTATAATAAAGATGTTTTTGCTGAAAATAATATAACACCGCCATCTACATGGGGTGATCTTGCTGTAGTTGCTAATAATTTAACGACCTTAGATGATAGAAATAATATTTTATATTCTGGGATTGCTATGGGGACAGCGAATAATGTTGATTATGCACCAGACATATTAGCATTAATGTTTGAACAAAGTAATGTAAAAGTTCCAGATGATTTAACATCACGGGAAGCACAAATAGCATTGCAATATTATGTGAATTTTACAGCTAATAGACACAATGGTGTTTGGTCTAGTAATATGCCTAATTCTAGAATAGCATTTGCTACTAATAGGTCAGCAATGTATTTTGGTAAATTAGCAGATATATATGCAATAAAACGAATAAACCCAACATTAAACATAGGAATGGCGCCGGTTCCACAATTACCTACTTATTCGGGCAATACAGTTAATAAATCATGGGCTTCATATTGGGTTGAAGCTGTATCAAACGATAGTACAGAAGAAGAACAAATAGCTGCATGGGATTTTTTGAAATGGTTGTCTGAAGAACAACAACAAATAAAATTAAACCAGTTAACGAAAAATATAAATGGAGTTGGAAATATACCTAGTAATACAAAATTATATAATTCTTTTAGAACAATTAAATATATAGGACCTGTGTTAGATCAAGCACCAGTAGCTGTTAGTACTATTATGTCTGATAAATCTGGTAATTCAGATTATACGAATGTTTTTAATACAATGATTAATTCAGCGCTTAACGGGAAAGTGAAATATGCATTAGAAGAGGCACAAAAAGATTACGCTACAACTTTAAAAGCCCACAAAGAAGATTTTAGGTAGTAGTTGTGTGATATTTTTTATAACCTTTACTCTTCGGTATATTCTATATTATTTTTAATTTGGTCGATTTCTTTTTTAAATTGAGGTGATTCATTGTATAAAGTTGTTATTTTTTCAACACCGTGCATTATTGTTGTATGGTCACGATCGCCTAATAATTCCCCAATAGATTTATAACCCATACCAGCATAATCTCTTAACAAGAACATACATACTTGACGGGGTCTAACAAGTGTTTTTAATCTGCTTTTGCCTTTAATATCTTTAATAGTTACACCATAATATTTAGCAGTTTCTTTTATTATTGTGTTAGGTGTTACTTTTTTGTTTTCTGTTTTTTTGATGTCGCCCAAAATTTCTGCAGTGTTTTTTACTGTTAAATCTAAACCTAATGATTTTGCTTTTGTTACAGTTTGTAGTAATTTTGCTTCTAATTCTCTTATGTTAGTGTCAACTAAGGTTGCAATGTACTCTAATACCTCTTCAGGGGCTCCTAGATTCATTTCTTCGTTTCGTTCGCGTAATATTGCTATTCGTGTTTCTAGGTCTGGTCTTTGAATGTCGGCAATCATTCCGCTAGCAAATCTTGATGAAAGGCGTTCTTCTAATGTTTTTATTTCGTGAGGTGCTCTATCTGAAGTTAATATTATTTGCTTTTGAGCCATAAAAAGAGCGTTAAATGTATGAAAAAACTCTTCTTGGGTTGTTGTTTTACCTGCAATTGCATGAACATCGTCGATTATTAATACATCGACATTTCTATATTTTCTTTTAAAATCGTTTCGTTTTAGACCAGATGATTTAATTCCCTTTCTTAATGATTCTATAACATCATTTAAAAATTGTTCGCCCGTGTTATATAAAACTTTTTTATCTGGGTGTTTTTCTAAAATTGCATGACCAATCGCCTGTACTAAATGTGTTTTACCTAATCCGACACCGGAATATAAGAAAAATGGATTGTAAACTTTACCTGGGGCATCTGCTATTGCTGTCGCGACTGCATATGCAAGACGATTATGATCCCCAACTATAAATCTTTTGAATGTGTATTGTGGATTTAACCCTGCTTGTTGTGCTCTTTGTGTTAAATTAAAACTTTCGGGTTGTTCAAATAATGGTCCTAAATCTTTTGTGGAAATTTTAGTTGGGTCTTTTTTAGTAACCGTGAACATTAATTTATAATCAGGTGATATTAGTTTGTTAATTATTTCTCTAATATGCCCATAAAGTCGGTCTTCTATAAAGTTTCGTTGAAATTCACTAGGTGCAGTTATTTCTATTATTTTGTCTTCTATATTTATGTCTTTTATGTAGGCACCCGGAATATGAGTTTTAACATAAGCTGGGTTTGCTGTTATTTCTAATTCACCAACGACTGATTTCCAAAGTTCATCTTTATCTAAAAGAAGTGGGTTAAGCGTATCGTCTTGTGATTGGGTAGGGATATCTGTTGTTTGATTTAATAAATCTTCTGTTTGATTAGAAATGTCTTGTTTTTTTGTGATGTCTGTATTTGCAAAAGTGTCTGTGTTTGTTGACATATTTGAGATTTTACACTTTTAGTTTTCCACAGTCAAAGGGGAGTTTTCCACAAGAAAATTGCGGGTCTGTTATACTGGTTTTATGAAAGAATCTGCTTTGCATTCTATAAACATATTAATTCCAACAAAAAAAATAGAAAATCTAAGAAAAATATATAATTACATTAGTAAAAATTATGAAAATAAATACCCACTAAGAAATAATTGGGAACCACATATAGATATCTATACGATTAGAGTAAAAGAACCTTTATCAAACGAGTATATAAAACAGTTTGAAATGCTTTATTTTAGTAAGTTTAATATTGGTATTTATTGTAAGGAATTAGTATTAAGCGGTGATAACAAATATATTTTTGTTGAATTTGATGATAAGACTAAAAAACAGATTTACGAGTTAAGGGCGTTTATAAAAAAGCAACTAGATAGGTATAGAGATTTAGAAATACCAAGGTATTTTAAAGATAATTGGCAAAAATATACAGAAGAACAAAGAAGAAGAATAAAAAGAGAGGGAGGTCCATATGAATATGTTCCGCATATTTCAGTAATAAAAGTGAATAAGAATGAATCAAATGAAATATTAAAAGAAGCTAAAGTTTTATTTGAGCCTTTTACATTTAGGGTTGGTGAAATAAGATTAAATAAGCAAACTTTTGATAAGAGTAATGCGTTTATTACAGAAGGTAAAAAGATATTATAGAAAGCGACTACATGTGGTTAGGGGTGTTATATTTCATCAAGTGCAAAATTTGATTTGTATTCATTATTCTTTTATCTCATTACCTTCTGCCACACATTTTATTTCTACAAGTGCACCTAGTGGTAATTCTTTAACTGCAATAGCAATTCTTGCGGGTGCGTTTTTAGTAAAAAGTGATGCATAGATTTCATTCATTTCAGAATAGTCGTTCATGGAAGTTAAATAAACTCTAACTTTTGTAATGTTATCTAATGTCCAGCCAATTTCTGAGAGTATAGCTTCTATATTTTTAAAAGTCTGTTTTGTTTGTGATCCATACAAATAGTGGACAAATTTTAAGTTATGTATAGACTAATAATTATAAATGAAAAAATCTTATGAACTACTCGGCGTTATATCAATTCTTTTTGGGACAATGATTTATGGATCGTCTGGGGTATTTACTAGACATTTGAGTGTTGAATTTTCGCCATTTTCACAACAGTATTCAAGAAGTTTTGTAATTGTTGTCGTATTAGGTTGTTTATTGTTCTTTAATAAAAGTTTATGGAGAACCATTAACAAAAAGGATATTAAATGGTTTGCGTTTCTTATACTTAGTTCAATGTTTGATGTGGTTTTAATATTTGTTGCGTTTAATCATGTTTCCATAGCGAGTGGGTATTTTGCGTTTTATTCGTCTATGATAATAACAGGATTAGTTGCTGGGGCGTTGTTATTTAGTGATAAGATGACATTAGAAAAGATAATATCAATTGTGTTGATATTAGTTGGAATTGGTTTTGTGTTTTTTCCTGGGTTTAGTTTTAGTACAATGTTTTATTTAAGCCTAGCGATATTGTTTGGTGTTTCGGTGGGTTTGTGGAATGTTTTTTCAAAAAAGTTATCGAATAATTATTCAATTATACAAATGATTTTTATTAGTTTTGTCTTTGTTTTTATTTCTGCATTATTGTTTTCGTTAATATTTGATAATGGTTTTAGTTTTAATTTTACATTAGTGTCTTTACTTTGGTTAATTTCCTTTGCCTTATTAGGGTTGGTCGCGATGGCATTAATCGTTATTGGTTTTAAATATTTAGAAGCTCAAAAGGCGAGTTTATTAATGCCTGTTGAAATTGTATTTGCAGCACTTTTTGGCTTTTGGTTCTACAAAGAAACTATTAGTGTGGAAATGGTTATTGGGGGCATATTAATTTTTATCGGTGCTTTATTGCCAAATGTAGATATTAAAAAAGTGCGAAATTTAAAAGAGCGTACCACTAAGTTAAAAAAGTGAACTGTAAGACATGGCAAAATATAACAAAGGCGTAAATTTAAATTTCATTACCTTCTGCCACACATTCTATTTCTACAAGTGCACCTAGTGGTAATTCTTTAACTGCAATAGCAATTCTTGCGGGTGCGTTTTTAGTAAAAAGAGATGCATAGATTTCATTCATTTCAGAATAGTCGCTCATGGAAGTTAAATAAACTCTAACTTTTGTAATGTTATCTAATGTCCAGCCAATTTCTGAGAGTATAGCTTCTATATTTTTAAAAGTCTGTTTTGTTTGTTCAGAAACATTGTTTTCACCAATAAGTTTCATGGTTTTTGGGTCTAATGCAATTTGTCCTGATAATTCGAGTCTAAATCTAGCGTCTGATAGTATTGC
>CAZDNW010000047.1:0-5244 GCA_964506905.1 uncultured Candidatus Saccharibacteria bacterium | reverse complement strand
TAGGTGGGTCGGTTAATGGTAAACCACTGGTCTCCAAAACCAGGACTGTGGGTTCGATTCCCACCCCGCCTGCCATTTATTTCTTTGTTAAAAGTTTGTAACCAAGACAAAAGTAATTTTCTATCACGAACAGCCAAATTTATTAATCCAAATAAGATAAATACTAAAACATTTTGTTGAATTTAAGCGGTTTTATTGCAAATGCCAATTTCCAAATAGTAAAAAACAAATTCAATTTAAACAATTAAGGTTAAACATTTCGGTTTTGATACAAACCTTTTAATTTCACATTTTCAAATCTGAATCAATCCAATTTCTCTTTTTCAAATTCAACATGTAAGATTTCGTGTGTATAAATTTCAATTGTAGTTAAAAGAAGAGTTACTATTAAAGGGCCGTATATTAAACCTAAAATCCCAAACATTTTCATACCGCCTAAAATTCCCAATAATGCTAAAGGTAAGTTTGCTTTTGATTTGTTAGCCAGTATTTTAGATCTAATCACATTATCAATAATGCTAACAACACCGAATTGCCATGCTACAATCAAAATCGCGTATAACCAGTTTCCAGATATAGCGTAAATAATCGCCACAGGAATTGTAACAAAACTTGTGCCGACATATGGAATTATAGCTAGTATTGTTGCAATAAGAGTTAATAACATTGTATAAGGTGTACCTAATACAATAAACATTAACCAAACCAATCCGCCTTGAGCTAACGCAACTATAAAAGTCCCTTTTATCATATCAACGGTAATTCCATTTGCGGTGTCTAGAAAGAGGCGAGTGTGCTTTTTGCTTAATGGTAAAACCTTTAATGCAAAATCATAAATATTTTTCACATTTGGAATCATATATGTTAGCAAAATTATATATATGATTAAATTTGTTACAAAGGTTATTGCCGATGAACCCCATCTTGGAATCGCTGTTGTTAAAAATGATACAAATGCATTACTTACTGATTTAACAAATGTAGCAATCATTTCAGGTGTTATTGTTGGTATGTTTTTAAACGGTAAATTTACAATTATATCGTTTACTGAATTTATCGCATTTTGAAATGTCGAATAATTTAATGCTTTTGAAATATCAGTTGCAAGTTGTGTTGCTTGTAATGCCGCAACCGAAAGTATTACAAGTATAGGTATCAATATGATTAAAACAGCTAGTACGATTGTTATTGTAACAGCAATAACTGTTCTTTTCTTTCTTTTATGTGGAAGTTTGATATATATTTTCTTATAAAGTGGATACATTATTAAAGCCGAAATATAGGCAAGTATTATTGCATTCAGATAGGGAAGCATCATTACAACAAACACAACCAATAGTGTTATCAATAGAATTAAGAATATTTTTTTATGTACTTTTGAATCTATCGGAAGATCTTGTTTCACTTTTGTTATATATATATATTATTTACAGGGCAGTTACTAAAATCCATTTTATCTAAAAAATCCATTTCTGCAATGATTTGACCAAAATCCGAATTCCATATAATATGTGATTAATTATGGATTATGAACAAAGAATTGAAACTGCCGAGTCGCAGTTTATAGAGATCAGAAAACATCCAATTGGGTTAATTACGCCAATTATAGGTACATTAATTATAGGTGGGTTTTACAACCTATTTTTATTTTATTTTCCATTTTTTAGAGATGGTGGTGTAATTTTTACTTGGATGGCAATACTCGGAAACGGTGCAATAATGTTGATTTTAGCCTTAAATGTAGTTAGATGGTATTACAATAGATATTATGCAAAAGACAATACATTGATTGTTGTTACGCCTTTTTCCACGGCAGAAATTAACTTAATTGGTAGAAGATTTGAAATAAAACAAGGTATTTTTGACAAAATATTTAACAAGGGAACAATAGTGTTGAGTGATGCAATGAGTAGTGCAGACGATAACGTATTTATATTACGAAATATAAAAGATCCATATGAAACAATTGATAAAATTGCTCACGATAAAGGTACTGGTGTAGTAACGGCTACAACAGAAACCGACGAAGGCCTTCCAAGAACACCGCAACAGGTTCAGCAAACTACGAATCAGCAACCAGTTCAACAAACCGTAACTCAACAGCCTGTGCAACCAGTTAATCAACAACCAGTTCAACAAACTGCACCAAATAATACAAACCAACCAATAAGTAATGAGCCAGTTATAGAAGACAGTAACACAGACGATAAGACAGAAATTTCAGAAAATCAAACAAACGCTAGTAATTCCGCGCAAGCGAAAGAAGAAGAAAAATCGTCACAATCTGGAACAATTAATCTTTAACTTTTAAGAAGTTCGCTAACTTTTAAGTTAATTAACATAATATCTCTTGTAAATGGAACCTTTGTTAAAAGTAAGCCATTATAATCGTACACAAGGTTTTTCATGTCTAGAATCGAAAAAATGATAATTATAACAATAGAAAAAGTTATTGCGAGCAAAATTCCATACAACCCATAAACTACATGATGAGATGGTTCAAAGGTTTCTGCTTGTTCGTCATCAATCGGTTCTCGTAAGTGTCTTGATTTCGAATCTTTATAGGCTAACCATAATTGTTTGATTGTATATATTACAGAAAACACAAAAATTACGAGTATCGTTAATTCAAAGAAAACAAAAATATCTATAATATTTGTAAATTGATGTCGTATGGGTGTTCCTATGATAACAAGTTGTATGATTAATGTTATATGTAAAATAATGCTTATTACAAATCTAAACGAATTGATAGGTGGGAATTCAATTGACTCGGATTTATACATCTTTTGCCTCATTGAATACACATAAGGATAAGCCAAAAACCAAATAAACAGAGCTAAAAATATATCAAAGAAAAATAAGGTAAATAGGGCAAATAAAAGATCAGATTGACCTAAAACATCTACATCAAATGCAATATTGAAGAAGCCTAAAACTGTAAGTGATAAAATAGCAGCAATAATAATCCAAAGAAATATGTTTTTTAAAATTGCTTTTGAGTTCATTATATTTGCAGGTTTTCCTGTCTTTGCAAATACGCAAATAACTGTATTTACAATACAATTTTATCACAGAAATTAAATTAAGTGCATAGTAAGTGTTATGCATTGTTTTATGTGTAAATCTTAAGAAATAAAGTGAGTGTGGGTTAACCGCGATTTATTAACTGTTTTTTTTAAGTATATATTTTCTGCATATGGCGAAGACCCATATTGTTCGTTTTGCGTTCATCATTTTGTAAGAATTTTGTTATTTTTTTGTTAGAGTTTGTTTGGTAACCTAGAAATATGAAGATTCTTGTAATAGACCAAGATCCTAGAACAAGAAGACGATTAAAAAGGGTGTTAGAAAATGATTATATTGTAGATTTTGCCCAAACCGCTTCAGAAGGGGAATTATTAGCGTATTCTAATGCATACGATTTAATTTTATTAGATTTATATTTGCCTGATGTAAATGGTGATGACTTTTGTGCAGTGTTAAAATCCAGACTTAAAGATGTGCCAATAATAATGATTTCCACAAAAACAACAATTGCTGACAAAGAAAATGCTTTAAACAAAGGTGCTGATGATTTTATAGAAAAGCCTTTTAACAGTAGAGAACTAAGGGCAAGAATTAAAGCAGTATCAAGACGAAGAGGAAAACCAACAAGAAATCCAATATTAAGTGTTAGAAATCTTAAATATAATGTTGATAAAAGATTAGTAACTTACAAGGGCAAACGATTAAAATTAAGACGAAAAGAACTACAATTACTAGAATTCTTATTAATTAATAAAGGTATTGTAGTCACAAGAAGTGAAATATTAGAGAATGTTTGGGATATGAATATAAATCCGTTCACAAATACGGTTGAAGTGCATATAAAAAGATTAAGAGACAAAATTGAGAAACCTTTTAACGAAAAGTATATCGAAACTATACATGGGATAGGGTATATTATCGACGATGAGGTAGAATAGTCATGTTTAATTAATGCAAAAGCGTAATAGTATCTGATTTTTACTAGGTTGAATTTTGAATTTGAATTTGAATAAACTCGTTTATTTAGGCTTCTTTTTGATAAAAGGGTTTGTATCCTGGGTATTTTCCGTTTTTAATAGATTTTAAACAAGTTGTGCAAATAGTCATTTGTTGAGGTTCACCGTTTACTAAAACAGTTACCTTTCTTAAATTAGGTTTTCTGTGTCTAATTGTTCTATATTTAACACCCCATTTTAGCGTGATTTTTTTACCTTTTTGAGATGATTTTTCACAAATTTCACATGTTCTTGACATAACGAAGATAATTAAACCATTTTTTGCTGATTTTTACAATAGGTATTTTTAAGATGATTATGTGGAATTCAGTCGATAATATTTATACCGTATTACAATATTAGGGTTTGGGTTGTTGATATAATTTATATCTTTTGATAAATTACATCGGTATAAAACACGGGCAGGGTTAGCAATAGACTTATAGTGTTGACAAGATGCGTAAAATTTGCTATTATTTAAGCATAAATTACACTGCAATTTAGTTTGTAGGGTAATTTTATATTCATAAATTTGCGTCTAGTATTTACTAGACGCATTTTTTAATAAGCTTGTGGCTTATGGCTACATGTGCTGAAACTCCTGCCATTACAGAACAATTAATTTTGCTGGTTTCCAGTATTAGTTTTATGATTTTATGGCTAAAATAAATGAGATTTATTCTAATTTAATAGTGTGGATTAAAAGCATAGGTGTTAGACATTTATTATTTGTGTTGGCTATATTCGTTTTAATAGGGTTAGCTTTAGGCTATTTCTTTCGAACTGATTCCACAATAAAAAGGCCCAAAAGAGTTAAGCCATCAATTGAGGTTGGAAAGGTAAAATCTGAATTTGATATCGACGATTTAGATGAATTAGGGTTTACAAGATCTAGCAGATTATTAGGGTGGATAAGAAAATCAGATGATGCGATTGATATTAACAATATGAGAAAAGCAGAAGACCAAAATAGTGGTGGTGCATCAGATGACAATGATAATTCAAATGATACAGATAACGACGACTATGATGGCATAGAGTATGATGACGAAAATGGTGAAGATGAAATAATTTCAGAACCAATATCCGAAATAATATCCGATGATATTTCAGAAGATATATCAGAAAATATTAGTGATGAAATTTCAAGTATCATTTCAGATGTCGAATCGCTACCAATATCAGACGACATAAGTAATGGATTATCAGATATAATCTC
>CAZDNW010000046.1:0-7595 GCA_964506905.1 uncultured Candidatus Saccharibacteria bacterium | reverse complement strand
TGTCTGTAATTGCTTTAATTTCAATCTTTGGCGGTTTTGGACAATCAGGTAAATTAAATGGTTACTTGCGTATTCTTTTAACTCAAGGTTTTGGTATTTTAGCGATTTTTGTTCCTTTTATTCTTTTTTATTTGGCGTTTTTGCTATTGGTAACAAAAAGGTTTAAGTATGCAAATTGGCGCATTTTTGGTACAGGGCTTTTACTTTTTGCATCTTTAATGGGAATTATGGGCGCATATGCGGGTACTTTCGGTGATTTTATTAGAACTACCACAGCTTCTTTGATTTCAACTTTTGGTGCAATTGTTATGTATGTAATACTAGCAGTTATTGCGTTAATTTTAATGACAGGTAAGGATTTTCACAGTATTTTTGATAAATTAGCTGAAAAGATTTCTGCGTTAGCGAGTATATTTTCAAGAAAGCCGAAGGAAAAAGAAGAATTATCACCTGAAAATGAAAAGTTATTAACGGGTGCTGACGAAGATGGTTCTGAAGAAGAGAAGGAATTTAATATTAATAATTATGCAGACACCGATGTTAAAGATGTGGAAGTTGAAGAAATTGTTGAAGAAAAAGGCGAAGATGAAACTGAAAAAGAATTAACCGAAGAAGAAAGATTTAAGTTGATGAATCCGCCGACAGGTCCTGTGGGTGAGGAAGAGTTTGCTGAAGAAGAAGTTGTAGCCGAAGTTGGCGGTAGTGCAAACGATGCTATTGCATCGTCAAATGAACCTGTTGAGGCACAACCAGAAGTTGTAAAAGAACCAAAGCAAAGTAGTTTACCGTTCTCTAATAAATTATGGGAATATCCACCAATTGATTTATTGTCTGGGGCGCCAAATCGGAAGCCAAATGCAGGTGATGTAGAAAAAAGAGCCAAAGCAATAGAGCATACTCTAAATGCGTTTAACATTTCTGCGCAAGTTGTTGATATTAATATCGGGCCTGCTGTTACACGGTATTCTTTAAGTTTAGCGCCAGGTACAAAAACGAGTAAGGTTATGAATTTGGCGCCCGATTTGGCGCTAAGTTTGGAATCTCCAAGCGGGTCTGTTCGTGTAGAAGCACCAATTCCGGGTACTAATTTAGTTGGTATTGAAGTTCCAAATTATACGCCATCTAGTGTTACTTTGCGAAGTGTAATGGAAACTAAACCTATGAAAAAACACCCGTCTAAATTAGCGGTTGCTTTAGGACATGATGTAGCAGGTAAACCTGTTATTCAAGACATTACAAGGTGGCCACACTGTTTGATTGCAGGTGCTACTGGTTCTGGTAAATCTGTTATGATGAATGTTTTGATTGTTAATATTTTAATGAGATGTTCACCATCAGAGTGTAGATTGATTATGATTGATCCAAAAATGGTTGAAATGAGTCAGTATAATGGAATTCCACATCTTTTAACACCTGTTGTTACTGATGTTGAACAAAAAGCAGTGTCAGCCTTAGCATGGGCTGTTGCTGAAATGGAAAGGCGATATAAAGAATTTGCGGCTGCCGGTGTAAGAAATATTAAAGCTTATAATGAAATGTCTGGATTTCAAGCAGAACCATACATTGTGATTTTAATTGATGAGATTGCAGATATGATGATGGTCGCTGCGTCTGAAGTAGAAAAATATATTACTCGTTTAGCACAAAAATCTAGAGCAGTTGGTATTCATTTGATACTCGCAACGCAGCGACCATCTGTCAATATTCTTACAGGTACAATAAAAGCTAATGTTCCGACAAGAATGTCGTTTAAGGTTACTTCACAAGTAGATTCAAGGGTTATTATTGATCAAGCTGGAGCAGAAGTTTTGATTGGTCGTGGTGATATGCTTTTTGTTCCCCCTGATGATTCTAAACCAAGAAGAATTCAAGGTGCATTTGTTTCCGACGAAGAAGTAACAGCACTAGTAAATTATCTTAGAAATACAGGTATAGAACCTGATTACAAAGAAGAAATTACACAACAAAAAGTCGAAACTAAAAAATCTAAGGGCGGTGGTGCAATAGAAGGCACTGACGAAAAGATGATGGAAGCGCTAGAACTAATTGTTTTGGATGGCAAAGCGTCAGCTTCGTATTTACAACGAAAGCTTGGGGTAGGTTATTCAAGAGCGGCAAGAATGATTGATGATATGGAAGATGCTGGTATTATTGGTCGTGCTCGTGGAAGTAAACCAAGAGAAGTATTGGTTGCATCGGTAGATGAGGCTGTTGCAAGGTTAACTGGGGAAAGTTCTACAGAAGAAGATGCTGATGAATTGTTTTAGATGTGGTTGAGTAGAATCAGAATAGATTTTGGGTTGGTATTTTTGATTGACTTCCCATAACAAATAGTTAATATAAAACTATGAAATCAAATAAGACGGGCAATCTTTTTTTAACACTATTTTTAACGATTTTTCTTGCACTAGGGTTATTTATTGTGTTAGACGAGGTTAGAGAAAATCAAGATATAAGAACAATGGCAGGTAGTTCATCTATATCAAGTAAATTTTTTTGTCCTGATTCAAAATTGTGTGATGACGGTAGATGTATAGGTGAAACATGGCGAGAATGTAAACCGTGTCCAACTGGTAAGGCACGGGTGGCTTATAAGGCATCGTGCGAAGAAACTACTTATTCAGAATGTAATCTTGACGGTACTATTTGTGATGATTAGTGCCTGATAGGTTATAAGTAAATTATGATAACACTTGATCTTGAAACAATTTTGGTAATAGTAATCGCAATTATTACTATACAGCTGATTGTTGTAGGTGTTTATATAATAATGCTTCTTCGTGATACGAAACGAACTGTAAATAAAGCAGAAAAAGTGATTGATGATATAAATGTTTCTGTAAAAGATGGTATTGATAAGGCAACTGCAATGCAAGCTCCACTTGCGGCTCTTGCAACCACTACAAATGCAATAAATAGCATGATGAAAGGTGCGACATCATTAAAGGATATGACAAAAACAGTGATGGGTGCATCAAGAATTATTAAACCTTCGGGGAAGTCAAACGATATTCCTGTTGATGTAAAGGGTGGGGGTGATAATCAAGCAAATCAGAATGTACAGGCACCGCAACCACAACAAAATTATTCAGTAAATAATACGCAAGGATTCGGTTCTAACCCTACGGTAACGGCAACTGTTCAAACAGTAGGTGCGGTGGCCGGTGCGGTTGGAAGTGTTGCTAATGTGTTCGCAAATAGATCAACAAAACACACACAGGCTGTTAATGGGGTAGGTGATAATACAACGGTTGGTGAATCTAGTGAACAAAAACCCACAACAAATGAAAAGAAGGAATCAGGTGCGTCAGATAATGATTATTCAGTAGGCGATTGGACAAAAGAAAATGGTGATTCAAAAGATAATCCAAAAGATGAAAAGTCAGAAGTTACATCTCTTGCTGATACGATAACTACTGTTACTCCTCCTAATGTTGAAACAAAACAAGATGATAATGATAAGAAAAAGAAGAAAAGAAGAGGCCGTCCTAGATTTTTTAGAAGAAAGTAGTGTATAATTATTGTAGTTAGTAATTATTTGTTTGATTTAATCTACTGAATGGCTGTGATAGAAATTTGGTTTGTAATTCCCTAAAAACATTAAAATGGCAAAGTAATATTACAGAAATGTTGATAAAAGCAGGATAAACTTTAGGGATATTAATTCTAACTTGTAGGTGTTGAAGTAATCCATTATAATTATAGTAATGTCTATTAACCTTGCTGACTCTACTGACCCTACTGACCCTACTGCTGAATTAGTAGGTACATACCCGACCCCATACGAATTATATAAACCTCTTCGTGGCGAAGAGCAAATTATGAAAGGATTGGAGGATGCGAGAGAGAAATTTTTAGAAAATCTTGTTGATACAATAGAAGATTTCAATAGGGGGGTTAGACACTTGGTAATAGGAGCGGTTGAAGGTGAGTTGTCTAGTAATGAGACGCCCGTAGATGGTGAAATTGAGAATCCTACAGCTGAAATGGAGAACAGAATAATGCCAAGATTGAATAGACTTGTTTCAAGAGTTATAAAAACTGAACCAGGTGAACAGAGCCCAATCAATGGATTATATGATATCTTAGTAAGATATAGTAACTTATTGGCGGAAAAGGTTAAAGAAAAACAAGAAGAGGAGCGAGAAGAACAAAGAGAACAAAGTGATGAAAGTAATAACATCGAAAATTGGCGTAAAGTTTTAAAAACTGTATTGTGGGGAGGTGATTACAGTACTAAAATCGCAGATGAATTGGCGAATAACCTAATCCCAATTAACTATAGCAGTTTGCTTAATAACTCAAACGGAAGGGTTTTATATGAAATGGGAATAAAAGACGACAAAAAGTTTAATAATGATGAATTATCTGAGGCGGATAGGCTTGATATTTTAGAAACTATCACAAAGGGCTTAAAAGCTATGTTAGGTGGTGATCCGGATAAAGAGACCGGGGAGGATGTCGAAGCTAGGGAAAATGTTAATACAACTGAAATAAAAACTCCGTCATTTATTAATTTACTGCAGGAAGAATTAAAGAAATGGGAAAGCCGAGGGCTTGTATGTGATGAATGCGAAATTTTAGTAATAGAAAACATAGTAAGAGGTCATCTTGCTAATTATTCAATGGAAGTGTCGAAGCTTAAGGAAGAATATAAGCATGTGGTAATAAGTAGGTTTATTGACAAAGTTGTGCACGGGTATGTTACTACAGTAACAACTGATAATCACGGTTTATCTGTATCAACAATTTTGCCTCCTGAGCAAGAAGGAGTAAGTAACGGAGCCTCAGAAAAAAAAGTTTTATACGAAACGCAAGAATATGTGTTGTTTGCTACTAAGTATTCAGCAGATAAAGACAAGCTCCCGCAAGCATTAAAATATTCTGTTCCTATACATCAGACAGCGATGATTGAATGTATGCTTCGCCAACCTGGTTTTGACATAGATAAATATATAGACTCTGTCGATTCGGTAGTTAATGGATTAGACGAATCAGATAGAATTTTCATTAGGAGAGCGTACAATAATTTGAGGGCTTTGATAAATGTAAAGGAAGAGCAAATCAAAGCTAGAAAAAGATGAAAAGGCAGAAGTTACATCTCTTGCTGATACGATAACTACTGTTACTCCTCCTAATGTTGAAACAAAACAAGATGATAATGATAAGAAAAAGAAGAAAAGAAGAGGTCGCCCTAGATTTTTTAGAAGAAAGTAATAAAGCCAATGCCTTTATATCATTTTCAAAAACTCGTTTTCATCAATGACCTTTACACCTAGTTCTTTTGCTTTTTGTAGTTTGCTTCCTGCGTCTGGTCCTGTGATTAAGTAATCTAAATCCTTAGTTACCGCTGATTTATATTCTCCGCCGTTTTGTTCAATTAATTTTATCAATTCTGCTCTAGAGTATTTGCCCTTTTTGCCTGTAATTGCAAACTTTAATCCCGCCAATTTATTTGTAGTTTCTTCTTTTTTAAATTTCAAACCTCGTTTTTTTAGGTCTTCTATGATTTCCCATTTATCTTTTATCTCATCTAGTAAATAGCGTGCTTTTTTAGGCCCCATGCCTTCAACATTTTCGATTATCTCTTCTTCTGTTGCATTAGGAAGTCTATCAAAGCCAATTTTTTTAACCAAAATTTTGCTAGTTGCAGGCCCAATCTCTTTAATTCCCAAGGCTTGCAACAGTTGCGGTTCTGTTATTGTTGAATTAAGTGTATTTTGAATGTTTTGTACTATTTTTTGTGCACTTTTTTCGCCAAAACCTTCTAGTTGTGCGATTTGTTCGGGTTTTAAGTCATAAAAATCTGTAACTTTTTGTATGTGGAATTCATTGATAAATTTTTCTATAGTTTTTAATCCTAATTCTTCTACGCCTAAAGATTTGAAAAAGTATTCAAATTCTTGCGATTTTCTAGCTGGGCAGTTTTTATTTGGACACTCTAAATATTTACCATTTTTAACTACTTTTGTATTACAAATAGGGCAGTGAGTTGGTGGAGTGTATATTCTAGGTTCATTTTTGGGTTTTTTGAAAACCTTTGTAATAAAGGGAATTACTTCGCCGGCGCGACAGACTTCTACTTTGCAACCAATGTCTATACCAGATTTTTCAACAAAATCGTAGTTGTGTAGTGTGACATTAGTTACTGTCGCGCCACTTAATTCAACAGGTTCAATTACAGCAACGCCTGTTATTCTTCCGGTGCGACCGACCTGGTCTTTTATATCAACAACTGTTGTTATTTTCTTTTCGGCTGGTAATTTATAAGCAATTTGCCATCTTTCATGATGCTCGGTCGCACCCATTTTTTCTCTTAATTTTTTATCAGCAACTTTTATTACAACACCATCAAGTGGGTAATCAACACTTAAAACAGATTCAAGAATTTGTTCCCATTTTTCTTCATCTAATATATCTTTCTTTTTTACTTTTAACGATTTAGCTTCGTCATAGATAACAAAATGAACTCCGCCATCTTGTAATGCTTTAATACCTGCTGGTTTGATTTGTTTCGCCTTAATAATTCCCACAACTGCATTTCTTGGGTTTTTATATTCGTTAGCCAAATGCTTTTGAAAATATGAATTAGGTATGATTATTTCACCACGAACAGAAATATTTGGATTTTTAGGTAATTTGCCAATAATTTTTAGATAGGGAAGTCTGCCGGATATATTTTCTCCATAGATTCCATTACCGCGTGTTGCTAGTATGCCATTTTGATATCTTGCAGCCATTCCATCGTATTTAGGTTCAACAATAAAATCATCTGTATCAATACTTTCCACCCATTTTTTAATGTCTGAATAAGAATATCTTTTATCAATAGAAAGCATTGGCTCGGGATGTTGAACTTCTCCGATTTCCCCAACAATTTCATATAAAACAGGTGAGTCGGGTTTTAATTTTCTTAACTCTTCTGTTAGTTGGTCGAATTCCTCATCAGAAATAATTGGATCATTATCAATAAAATAACGGCGGTTGTGGTAGTGAACTAATTCTTCTAATATCTCAATTTGTTTGTCTTTCGGCTGTTTTTTTATATCGCTTAGTGACAATTTCAAGTAAGTTTGTAGATTAGACATAGTTTGATTATACATATTTGATTTGTTTGTGTATATTGACTATAGTTTGAATATGCGAATTGGAATTGATTTTGATGATGTAATCATAGATTTTGCTGGTGCATTTTTAAAGTTTCATAATAAAAACTATGGTACCAGCTTAAAATACAGTGATTTAACTGATTATTATTTTTCAAATGTAATTGGTATTGATACGCAAACTGCTATTGATAGGGTAATGGAATTTTTTAAAAGTGATGATATTAAAGATGCTAATCACATAGAAGGGGTTAAAGAAGCATTGATAGAATTAAAATTAAATGGACATGAGTTAATTATAGTTACATCTCGCCCAGATTGTTTTAAAGATGTAACTGTGAATTGGATAAACAGAAATTTAGAAGAAGGAATAAATATGTTTTCTGATGTACATCATATAGTAAGTTGTGAAGAGGAGCTTTCGGGAGATAATGTTTTTCAAACAAAAGCGGAGTTTATACGAGAAAATCCAGTTGATATATTTATTGA
>CAZDNW010000045.1:0-10612 GCA_964506905.1 uncultured Candidatus Saccharibacteria bacterium | reverse complement strand
CGACTTGAGTGCGCCACTTCATTGGTTGAAAACAAGTTAATCTTGTTTTAAGAACTTTGATTATAGAATAGTTTTAACTGAAACCTAGCCGAAGTGGCCTCACAACTTGAGTGCGCCACTTCATTGGTTGAAAACAAGTTAATCTTGTTTTAAGAACTTTGATTATAGAATAGTTTTAACTGAAACCTAGCCGAAGTGGCGGAACTGGCAGACGCGCACGACTCAAAATCGTGTTCCATTTTTGGAGTGTGGGTTCGACTCCCACCTTCGGCACCAAAACTACTGTTGTATATAACCATTATCAATGTTATATTTATTAATGTTATGAAAATTAAGTATTTAGGCCATTCTAGTTTTAAAATACAAGGAAAAACAAGCACAGGTGAAAATGTAACTGTAATTACTGACCCTTTTAATTCAAAATATGTTGGAATTCCCTATAAAAAGCAGGAAGCTGACATTGTAACAGTTAGCCATGAACATGAAGATCACAATTTTATAGAAAATATAAAAGGCAAACATGGAGACGAGTACTTTTTAATTAATACGCCAGGTGAATACGAATTATCTGGACTAAGAATATTTGGCATACGAACTTACCATGATGAAAAAGAAGGCGCTGAGCGTGGCCAAAATACAATGGTTGTATTTGATTTTGAAGAAGCTCGCGTAGCACATTTAGGAGATTTAGGACATAAACTTGTTGGAGAAGCACTTGAATCACTTGATAATGTTGATATTTTACTTGTTCCTGTTGGCGGGTTTTATACAATTGATGCTAAAACTGCAATTAATGTTACAGAAGCGGTAGAACCAAAAATTGTTATTCCAATGCATTATAAGACAAACCAACACACCTCAGATTTTGATAAAATAAGTGATTTAGAAGAGTTTAAAAAGGAAGCAAACGGTATCATCTCTGAAACTTTAGACGAACTTGTTATTAAGTCTAAAAGCGATTTGCCAAACGATTTAAACATCGTTTATCTCAATATTAAATAATTGGATAAATTAAGGGAATTTCAATTAGTAATTTGAAATTAACCCTTTGTTTTTGTAGCATGTTAAAAAAAGCTAAAAATTTTGCAAACATAGCCTATTATGGAAAAAAAAGGAGAAATGGTGAGCCTCTTATTAATCATACAATAAGAGTAGCTAATTACATTGAAAAATATGCTAATATTCATGATGAAATTATCTTAACGGCAGCAATTTTGCATGAGGTTATGAGAAAAGGCGATGTAACAAAAGAAGAAATTGAAATGGAATTCGGAGATGAGGTTGCAAATATTGTAGGAAACCTTCAACAAGTATCTGAGATTGAAATTCCTATAGAACAAAATAAAAAAACGATTAGTCAATTTCATAAATTAATAATTCACCTCGCAAAAGATATTAGGGTACTAATAATAAGACTGGCAGATCGTATTGATAACATTAAAACTGCAAACGCACTACCTAAGGAAGATCAAATTTGGATAGCAGAAAAGGCATTTTTAATATATGCACCTATTTCAAGATCGTTAGGATTAAAAAGGTTTGCCGATATATTAGAAAACGAAGCATTTAAAATAGAAGACCCCCCAAAATATAAAGAAATTAAAACTTTTGTTGACTCTAAACTTAATAAAGCTAAAAAAGATTTGTCTCATTTGGAAAAAACTTATAAATCGTATTTAGATACTTTAAAGATAGATTATGATATATCTACAAGGGTTAAAAATGCATACTCAATATATAAAAAAGCAAACAGAAAATACAAAAAAGGCGATTTATCGGCACCTGATGCATATGAGAAATTATATGACTTACTTGGAATGAGAGTTTTGGTTGAAACAGTAGATGCTTGTTATAAAGTTTTAGCATTTACTACCGAGAATTATGAGCAAGTATTATCAGAATATGATGATTATATTAAAAACCCTAAACCTAATGGATACAAGACACTACAAACTGCTATAAAGCTAGGTGATTTTACTTGTGAAATTCAAATTAGGACATTTGGAATGCATGAATTTAATGAGTTTGGCCCTGCTTCTCATTATAATTACAAATACACAAACTCTAGAACTTCTGCAAATTGGATTAAAGATTTAATTAACCAAAAAGAAAAACTTCAATCAGGATTTTCTAAAGAAAATACTTTAAGAGTTTTTGAAAATCAGGTTTTTGTATTTACTCCCAAAAACGATTTAGTTGTTTTGCCAAAAGACTCAACGGTCCTAGATTTTGCTTACTACATTCATTCTGATATTGGAAATCGTGCTATTGGTGCTACCATTGATGGGAATTTTGTATCTTTGGATACAAAATTAGAGAGCGGTAAAACCATAGATGTTGTAACTTCTAGTCAAAAATCACCATCTATTGATTCGCTTAGGTATGTTAAAACTACAAAAGCAAAAAGGTGTATAGAAAAAATCGTTCAGAAATCTTGAGATTAAGGTTGTGCATTAAAAAATTAAGTCCATTTTATGTTACAATTAAATCTTTCTATATCGCTAAAAGACACTTTTATTGCATCTAATGGAATTACAGCCTTTTTACTTTTATATTGCCATGAGGAATCATGTTCCAAAAATGTACTTGGTGACAATACATGAACATAACCGATATTATATTTTGAATACATACAATCTTTTAACATTAATGGGATTTCTGCAGTTATAACCTTTTTGTCACCGTCCAAACTCCATACAAAATCCAAATGGTTATTGTAACTACAAAGGTGTAACAAATAATTATCGGGAGAACACGCAAAAAATATAGCAGCCTCAATAAATTGTGAAGCAAAAACAGCATAATCTACATCAAACTTATCTTTATCCTCAGAATCTGCCTGTGACGGTTTTATGATTTCTAATTTATTACGAGAGCCATGAAATAAAAAGCCTTGTTCCTTATAATCTTTTAGAATCTTTATATTATTTTCGTTTGACATTGTAATTTTGGTGGACCTGAGGGGAGTCGAACCCCTGACCTCTACAATGCGAATGTAGCGCTCTAGCCAACTGAGCTACAGGCCCACAATTAAACTCCACATAATAAAAACTAAAGAAATTTTAACAAATGGCTGTAATTTTATCTATTAGAGATTTATAATTTAACTTCGTCAGGTGAGAATGGGCCAAGCTGTTGTTTTAAGTAATCAACCATTTCATTTGTAGACGGGTTTACACCGTAAATTCTTGCTAGGTTATAACTTATCATACTACCTAAAACTATGGTTTCCCATACATCTTTTTCGCGTGATTTACCACTCATTGTTAATGATATGTTTAAATATTTTTGTTTGTTTAGTATATCGCGTGTAATTTTAAATCTTTTTTGAATTCTTGGATGGTATAAATCAGATTGTAACAATATAAATATTAAATTGTTTTGTAAATTTTTGGGAAATAATAAGCCGTCTAGTAAATGGTGGTTTAAATCTGGTATTTCTATAGAAAATCCTACATGTTTAGCTGTTTCATTCATAAAATTACGCCAGATATAAGCACCTGTATATAAATGATCCGCAGAAATAAAAACAGGAATCTTTTGTATAAGTTTTTGTGATATGTTATTTGTTGTTCTTGTGTTTTTTAATGTTGCATCTGTAAAACTTTGTATGTAATCAACCAAATCTAACGCTTCTTTTTCTGAAAAAAGCAATAAATCTAAATCAGATAATAAGCCTAATATTGCCCCTATTTGATAACCAATACCTGTTCGGGGTGTATGTTCTGAACCGTGTCTTTTCTCAAAGATATAACCAGCTACCCTACCTGATTTAACTTCTTTTGCCAATGTACCACCACCTGTTATCACAAATAAACTGCAACCAATTCTTTGTGCTTCGTAATAAACAGATAATGCTTCTTCTGTATTTCCCGAAAAACTTGTAACAATAACTAATGTGTTTTCGTCTGCATATGCCGGTAATTCATAATTAGAAAGTACTTTTAGTGGAATTAATAGTTTATCAGTACCAAATACTCTATCAACAAATTTACCACCAAATATAGAACCACCCATTCCTGCTATTACAATGTCTGAAATGTTTTCATAATTTGGAATACCTTTTTGAGTTACTTCAAAAAATGTTTGCTTAAACTGTTTAGAATAAGATTTTATCGCTTCTAAGTACAAATCGTGGTTGGGCATACTTGCATTGTATATTGTAATTTATTAATTTTCTAGAAGTTGTGTTTATTATAGGTAGAAATAAAAACTTTTGCTAAATTTTATTGATGAGCACAGAAAATTCATAAGCCAGATTCTGTATCAACATACAAAGTATGTTTATGCGTCATCTCTCTACGCGGTGTCTTTGATCGTTTTGCAAATTGCAAATTGGCGAGTAACCTAATAACGATCGGTCGCACCTTGCAACAGGGAGGATTGGTCGTTCCACTCTAGTTTCATAGCTTAACGCCTTAGAAACTAGCTCGTCTCTATACCTCTCAACATAGGTTAATTCCTATGCTGTGCAATCAGAATTTCTTCTTCTTGCCACTATTACCGTGATAACACGGCTGACACGCTTTCGCGTGCCCACCCTACTCTGTGTTGTCTGGACTTTCCTATCAGTGATAACACTGATCGACGCAAGAATTTTCTGTGCTCAAAAGTATATTAGCATATACTACTTTGCTAAATCAACAGAAATCCCCTCTGGTGTTATTGTAATACTTTCAATCTTATTTCTGTATTCTTCTGGAACAAAACTATCAACTAGTGATGGTAATGATTTTAATCCTTGGTTTAACGCCATACTTTCAAAGAATGACAGTTTAGTTGTTCCCACATCTTTTACATTTGTTACCTCTAATAAATTTCCGTTAGATGTGATTTCTAATTGTACGGCCTTTCCATCATTTAAATATAAGGTTAGATATGCTTTATCATTCTCAAACTCTACTTTTGTATCATTTACTGTGTAGTTGAAATATGTCTTACCTGCTAATGATTTATCAAGTAGTGATTCAATCTCTGATGCTTTAAATGTAAGTTCATCATTTAATAAACCTTCTTTTGCATAATTTTTAGTTTCAGTTTGAACTTTCTTTTGTCCTGTATTGTCTTGGTTATTATCCTCTACACTATCTTGATTTTCTTTTATTTCATTTGCCTTTTTTTCTATTTCTTTTTTAATTTGTTCTTGATTAATTTCACCGTCTTCAAGTTTTTCTTTAAATTCTTCTGCTTGTTGAATTCGTTCTTTCATCTCTTCTTCTGTTTTAGTTGAATCTTCTTGTTTATTAACCAAAATCAGTGTTTTAAATTCACCAAAATTAGTTGGAATTTTAAGGCCAAAGACTTCCCAATAAGCATAAGACGGGGTTACATAAGCTAAAAATAAAGCACTAGCAATTATTAATACGAATATGGTTGATAACAGTTTATTTGATTTCATAATCATATGTTACACATAAATAAAGGGGAATTCAATATATAACAAAAATGGCGGAGGGGGTGGGATTCGAACCCACGTGACCCGAAGGTCGCATGGTTTTCAAGACCAGCCGATTAGTCCACTCTCGCACCCCTCCTTAGTTAACTTGTAATATTGTATACAAATAGATTAACATTAACAATAAGGTAGTCTAAAATAAATAGATAAACCGACAACATAGCTGCATAAATACAGCGCGCTGTCGGCTTTATCTATTATCAATCACAAAAATTTACCAATCTTCATGACCAGGTCCACCAAGGTTATCAGCATTTACATTTGATACATTGACTTGAAGTTTTAAAGATTCTATAACTTCTCTGATTTCTGATCTGATTTCCATGACATCATTTCTAACTGTTGCCATGTCAGTTCTAAGTTCTGCCTGAACCTCTGCATAGGAATCAGTGTCGTTACAATCAATCTTTTTATTCTTCCATTTTGCAACTAATGAGTCCACTTCAGATTCTAGTGCTACAACTTTGGCGTCTATGTCGCTAATTGCAGTTCTTGCTTCTGATGTATCATAACCCATCTCGTCAGCTGTATCTAATAATGCTAATGCGTTTGCTTTTGCTTGGTCGTACCTTGCTTTTGCTTCGTCTTTTCTTGAATCATAGTTATTAAGTTCAGCTTTATATTTCGCTACTAAATCGTTACATGCATTTACAATTGATTTTTCATCACCTTGACTTGGCATTGGTATTGGCATTGGTGCCATGCCAGAATCAAATGACCCATTATTGTTTCTTGCAGAGTTTGCTCTCTTTTGTGCAAAATCTGCTCTTGATTTCGCTGCATCTGAACGGTTCATAGCATTTGCTTTTATTCCTTCGTAATCTTTGGGATTTACATATGAGTTTCCTGCATATCTATCTCGAGCTGCGTCAGCATTTGGGTTTTTTGTTGATGTAACAGCAAAAACTGTCGCAAAAACTCCAATCATTAAGAATAATACAAGAAATAGATTCAAGAAAAGATTATCATTTTTAGATGGCATTCAGTATCACCTCCTACGAGATTGCCTGTCCGATATCTTTTTATCAACACCTTAGATTATATCACAAATGGTAAAACATATCACTCAATATGTTACTCTTGTAAATTTTATTTAAAGATTACTTCTCGCTTTTATTTCTTGCTCGACTATAAACCTATTTCTACCATATTTTTGCCTGCTCAACTCTTTTATTCTCTCACCTCTTTCTTTGTTTCTGTCTAATGAGGTATACATATCCCAGTCGGTTTTCATTGCAAAAGGTGGGGATGGCTGTCCTTTTACAAGCATTTTCATATATGCTCTACCTATTTTGTTATTCATTAAATCAGTTTTTGTAAATGTAGGATCAAAATACTTTTCTAAATATTCCGCATCATCAGTACCAACCCTAAATATAGCCATACTACCTACATTACCGAAAATTGCATCTTTAACACCTTCAGGCAATTGCCCTATAAACTGGTTGGCAACAGCAAGGTTTAATTTATATTTTCTAGCTTCGGATAAAATTGTTTCAATATCAGGTGTTGTATAATTTTGGAACTCATCAATGTATAGATAAAAATCTTCTAGCTCTTGCCCTTTTTCTATCTTTTCGACTCTAGCAAAAGCGGACGCTAATATTCGCGGAACAATTAATAAACCTAAAAACTTTGAATTTTCTGCACCTAATTTACCTTTAGATAAATCAGCCAATAGAATCTTTTTATTATCCATTACATCCTGCAAATCAAATGCAGATTTTGCCTGCCCTAACATATAACGCATTGTTTTTTCTGTAACGAATCTATCTAATTTAGATACAAAATAACCCATCACTTCACCCTTTCTTGATTTGGTTGTATTTGCAACTTCATCTGTCCAATATCGAACAACCAATGGGTCTTTTATATAATCTAAGTATTCTTTATGAAAATTCTCATCGGTAAGTAAACGAACGACTTCCACTAAACTACCACCCGGTTTACTCATAACTGTAAGCATACAATTACGTAATGCACGCTCTAATTGCGGACCCATTATACCTTGTCTATTAGGGTCGTAAAGCTCATATAACATATCAATAAACTTGTTAATAACAATATCTTTTTCTTTCTCCGTCTTAACATCTAATATATTTAAACCCATTGGCCTATCACTTGCTGGATCAAAATATATAACATCATCAATTCTTTCTTCTGGAATCATTTGAACAATGTCATTAACAGCTTCGCCGTGCGGGTCGATAAACGCAACACCTTTACCTGCCTTTATATCCTGAATTGCCATCATTTTCATAAGAACAGACTTACCAACACCAGTAGTACCTAATATATACATATGCCTTCTTCTATCTTCATCGGTCATAAATACATCAACTCTTTGCCCCCTAAATTCAGAAAACCCAATATACATACCACTATCGGGAAGCTCAATAGGTGCAGCTGACCCCTTACTTCTTAACCAATTAATCTTAGGTGTTCTTACATCTTTATTTGGCAAATGCCATAAAGTTGCCAATTCTGCTGTATTAAAGATACTCCAACCTTTATACCACTCTTTTTTTAAAATTTTGGGAATTCCAAACGGCAAATTTACTTCACCAACAACTGGAAACATTCTAGCTAAAAAACTAACAACAAAGTACTGTTCAAATCTGTTTTTTGCTTTTTTTAATGAATTAAAAGTTGGATTTTCAAATTGTCCAAACGCTCTTTCTAAATTAGTTAAATTTACTTTTGCTGACGCTTCATCAGGAGCTACAGAAACCAACCTGATAACAGTTTCAAAACCGACTTTATTTATTTTTTCACCAATTTTAGCTAAATTATCCTCATCTACCCTAGACATTCTAGGACCTTTTGGTTTGCCCTCACTATCTGTTGCATTATGCTTTTTAACAAAATCTTGTATGTATTTCTTTCCCTCTTCTTGCCATTTATTTGTTGCTGGTCTTATTATCATTTGATATGCCAAACCTTCACCTTCTCTTAATTTACTCATTACGGATGTAATTACAGCCATTGAATCCGTTTTCATATCTTCATATGTATTTATCGGGAAATAAGGGGCCTTCTTTTGAACAAGTGAAGAAAACTCTACAACACCTTCGTTTTCCCAAATATTCCAGGGCTCAGTAATATTCACTTCGGCATCCGCCCATACAGCATTAATTTGTTTTTCTACTAAATGAGCAAGATGTTTAGGTGCAACAGCATAAAAATCTATTGAATCACCCGTACCTACGATTTCAAACGATATGTGATCTTGTTCTTTTAGTGAATTTTTGAATCCACTTTTTCTGATACCGTAAAAACTTGTGTATAACTGCTCAACTGCTGCGTTTTCAATTTCTACTTCTTCTGGAATTTGAATGTGTAAAAATACTTTATCTTGCAAAGATCTTGAACGGTTTCTAAATCTTAAAAAAAACAAATAAAATTTAATGCCGAAATAAATAGTTACCCCTAGCAATGCAAAAAATAACAGTAAAATAACAGCAATTATAGAATAATGGAATACTTGTTCTAACATCGTTGGCGGTTCTTGTGTTGGTAGCACTGCAACATGTTGAACCGTTTGTGTATTAGTATTTGTTTGGACATGATTAGTTGTCGGATTTACATGATTAACTTGTGGGGTTTTACCTGTTGGTACTGGTTGTATTGCATCGTCACTTGCAGTATTTTGTGAATTTACAGGACGAACTTGAACAACGGGATTAACCTTTCGAACTTCTTTTGCTTGATTTGTAGTAGCCTGACTAAGGTGGTTGGGCATGGTAATTTTATTCTAACACAAAAATTTTCTATACAAATCGAATAATACTTAAAAATCTAACATTTTCAACAAGTATATTTACTGTTATTCTCACTTAGATTTCTTTATGCTACTATATATAAGTTTAATTAATTAAGTTAAAAATGTCACCATTAGGTCATATTTCTTTTACATACATAATAATTGTATTGGCATCTTGGATATTTAACATTGAAACAACACTTCAACAAACTGTTTTAATATTGATATTTGCAAATATAATTGATTTTGACTATTTGATTGGTCGAATATTTGGTAAGAAAGGCGAAACACATCATAGTTTTATTACACATACACCTTTTGGGATTTTAATATTATGGGGAATTTTTTCGTTTACTCTATTTAAAAACACTTCGGTTGAATTAAAAGCAATACTACTAGCTACAATGTTATTTCATTTAGTTTTAGACGAAATTCAATATATTTTATATAAAGCAGGAATTCAACCTGAAACACCTCATAAACAAATAAATTGGTTGTACCCTATTAAGACACACAAACCAAAACAAATGGAAAGAAAACGAGCAAAAGAAATTGTAAAAAAAATGGGGCCTTTGTTTATATCAGAAACCGCAATTATATTAATAGCAATTATATTATTTGTAGGTGATTTTATATTTGGTGTTGGATTTTAATTATTAGGCTGGAGTTGGGGTTGGGGGTTTTTGCCCATTCATTATTTTAAGTAAATCGCTCCAAGTTGTTGTAGCTCCTAATAATGCTTTATGTAAACGCCTGAACGCATTTCGAACCAAACTCATAATTGATGGTTGTTTAAGAACTTCTTCTGCAATATTACCATTTCTAGTGTTTATACCTTGAACACCTTTTTGAGTATTCACATGTACAGGCCCTTGTGTATCGGCTTGTTCAACATTAACGGGACGAACTTGCGCATTAGCAGATTCACCCTTACCGAGGGATACTACTGGTGCTTGTTGTACAAACGCCTCAAAACCGCTAGAACCAACAGCACCTTCAGGACCTCTACCTTGAAAGGAATCAGGGAATGAGTTTCCTCTTACTACCGTACTGTTCGGTTGTGCTCCTGTTTCTACAACTTCTGACATTATACTATCGGGCAAAATAAATACTTATATACAACAAGTATTACCATAATTTTGCAATTTGTCAAGTATATTATAGGTTATTTTGCTTGGTGCCGATAATATACTGTGGTAAGACTTGATTTTACAGATAATTCAGACTATACTTCAAGTAACAATTTATTACAATAGTTTATTATTGTTGATTATTTGTAAGAGTATTTTTATACATGCCCTACTCTTCTTGTTTTGTTAATCCCTGTCTAATAATTAAAAATGAATCAAAAAATTAAGAATGCAATTTCTTACACTCTTGTTGTCATAGCTTCT
>CAZDNW010000044.1:0-47302 GCA_964506905.1 uncultured Candidatus Saccharibacteria bacterium | reverse complement strand
CTTAGGAGGTATAAATAGTTTTAAGAATGTAATAAAGTCTATATATGGAGCTGATTGGGGATTTATGGTAAGACCAAAACCTGCTGGGGGTTATTCTGTTTCATTTAGAGCTATTCCAAACTCTATTAATGTTCGTGAAATTGCAGAACATTTTGGAGGTGGAGGACACGATTTAGCTTCGGGAGCTGATTTACCAGAAAATGTCGATAGTGCTAAGTCTGGAGTTAGGCTGATATTAGAATACTTAAAAACAATTGCAAAAAAATAAATCTAACTGTTTCTAAAAATCACCAACCTATTTTTACCAAACTGATCCTTTACGAATTCAAATTCAGTTATGTTCACATTTTTTAATAGGTTTTCAATTTCTTTTTCTTGATTTAATCCAAATTCCATAAAAACGAATCCGTTAGTTTTTAAGTAATTAGGTACTTTTTTTATAAAATTTTTAATAACACTTAAGCCATTTTCATTAGCAAACAAAGCGATTTCAGGTTCATATTTAATGCTTTTATCTATTTCGTCATTTTTTGATACATAGGGAGGGTTCGCAAAAATATAATCAAACTTTTCGTTTATGTTTTCAAATAAGTTACTTTTTATTATTTTGTAATCTTTTTTTGAAATTTTATTTATTTTCGCATTTTTTCGAATTTGGTTTATTGCATTTTTATCTATATCAGAAAAAATTATTTTTAAATTTTTAATATTTTCTTCATACAATCTTTTATATACAGCAATTCCTATACACCCAGACCCAGAAAACATATCAAGTATTTTAATATCTTTTTTATAATTGTACCCAGTTCTATTTTTTGAATTTGATTTTAACTCGTTTTTTATCTTTCTTATTGCTAAATCAACCCAATATTCTGTTTCTGTTCTAGGTATTAACGGTTTATACGATAAATCAATGTGGTAACCTAAAAATTCCACATAACCTATTAAATAATCTACAGGCACACCTTTGTTTAGTAACTCTATATCAGCTTTTTCTTCATCTGTTAGATACATCGTTTGGCAACTATTACTATCACAAGCCCTTGTTAAATATTCAGATATTTGGGTTTGTGTCCAGCCATATTTATCTTTTAATAAAAAATATAGATTGCGGTCATTCATTTTGTTAGTATTATACCTATGACAAATTCAGATAGCCAAGAGAACAATATACAACAAGACGATAATGCCCAAAACAAAGAGAATAACAAGGAGTCTGCATCTAAAAAAATAACTAAAATTTTTGTGATTTTGTTTATATTTGTTTTACTTTTGTTAGTATTAGGGGGAATTCTTTCGTACTTTTATTACAAAGCAGAAACTGAAAGACCTGTAATGGTAAATGATAAATATTTAACTTTAACGATAGATAAGGGAACCTCAACAAAAGAAATTGCTCAAAAGTTAGAAGATTTAGGTGTAGTCCCAACAAAATATATTATGTACGCATATATGAAACAGCATCCTGACAAGCAAATTCAAGCAGGATACTATAAAATTCCTACTAAAGGTTTAACATTTGCTAAATTAATAGATGAATTTCAAAAAGGAAGTTTTGAACAAAAACTTACATTTATAGAAGGCTGGAGAATAGAAGAATATGCAGATTATTTAAGAGATGAGATGACAGAAGATTTTGCTCAAAATTTTTTAAATTCAAAGTATACAAAAGAAGGATACATGTTTCCTGATACATATATAATTGAGAAAACTGATTCTGCAAATAAACTTGCATCATGGATGAGAAATACTTTTGATAAAAAATTTACCAATCAAATGAAAGAAGATGCGATAAAAAAGGGATTTACACAAGACGAAGTAGTAATTTTAGCTTCAATTGTTGAGCGAGAGATGAATATAAAAAAAGATCGGCCTGTGGTCGCGGGAATACTAATTAAGAGATTACAAAATGGTTGGCCATTACAAGCGGATGCTACAGTTCAATATGCAAAAGGAAAAGAAGGTGATTGGTGGCCAAAATTAAAAGCGGGTGATACTAAATCTATAAATTCCCCATACAATACTTATTTAAACAAAGGGTTGCCACTAGCACCAATTTGTAATCCAAGTTTAGATGCATTAAAATCGGTAATTTATTATAAAGAGACTCCTTACTGGTTTTACATTACAGACAATAATGGTGTAACTCATTATGCAGAAACATTAGAAGAGCATAATCAAAATGTGCATAAATACCTAAAATAAAATTTAAAAGCTCGTTATCCTTTTGCTATAAATCATTAAATTAAATTTAATCTTATTTTGATAACTTATCTGTATGTCTTTTTCCAAAGTAAATAGTGGGGCAATTTTAGGTATTAATTCTCAAAATATTAGTATAGAAATTCATTTAGATAAAACATCATTACCAAGATTTACAATTGTAGGGTTGGCTTCTCGTGAAGTAGAAGAGGCAAAAGAGAGAGTAAGATCAGCAATTAAAAATTCTAAATTTAAATTTCCAGAAGGTAGAATAACAGTAAATCTTTCACCTGCAGATATCCCCAAAAAAGGTTCGCTTTACGATTTACCAATAGCAATAGGTATCTTGCTTGCTACTAATCAAATTAAGCAAAATCAAACAAATTTATTTTTAGTTGGTGAACTTTCGTTAAACGGAGATGTAAAGAAAGTATCAGGAATCTTTCCAATTGTGCATTCAATTGACGATACAAACCAACAAATTTTTATACCCTACGATAATTATCAAGAGGTTTCGCAAATTAAAAATACAAATTTAATTCTTGTTAAGTCGTTAAAAGATTGTGTTTATAAAATCAATAACTTTTCAAAAGATTTTTATGAGGAATTCAAAAGTTTATCAGATAGTTATAGAAAATCTTTAAAAATATCAACCCAAAATAATGCGTTAAGTGATACTCGTTTTGAGGATATAAAAGGGCAAGAAACTGCAAAATTAGCGATGGTTATAGGGGCGGCAGGATTGCATCATATCTCATTAATTGGATCTCCAGGAACAGGAAAAAGTATGCTAGCAAAAACCTTACCAACAATCCTGCCGCCCCTCACCCAACCCCAACTAATCCAACTTTCAAAAATATATTCGGTGGCAAATTTAAATTTTGAAAAAATATTAAAAAGAATTCCACCAATAAGATCACCACACCACACACTCAGCAAATCAGCCCTATTAGGAGGAGGAAACCCAATAAAACCAGGAGAAATAACATTAGCAACACATGGTGTATTATTTTTAGACGAGTTTCCAGAACTATCAAGAGATATTATTGAATCTTTAAGGCAACCTTTAGAAGATAAAAAAGTAACAATTAGTAGAATTTCACAAAAAATTACATTTCCTGCTGATTTTTTACTAATTTTAGCTTCAAACCCTTGTCCTTGTGGAAATCTTTATAACCCACACAAAGAATGTGTTTGTTTGCCAAATCAAATTAAACGATACCAAGAAAAATTAAGCGGTCCAATATTAGATCGTATTGATTTACATGTTATTGTAGAAAATATTTCTATTGCAGATATTGTTAAAATTCCACATAAAAATTTTACAAGTGAAACCATGAAAAAACTCGTAGAAAAAGCAAGAAAAATTCAACAAAAAAGATACAAAAACCTGCCAGAAAACCTGCAATATAATGGTTCATTATCACCAAAACAAATTGAAACTTACATTAAAATTACGCCAAAAGCTAAACAGTTACTTCTTAAACATATGGCCAAAACTAATTTTTCAATGAGGTCTTACCATAAACTAATAAAAATTTCACAAACAATTGCAGACTTACAAAACAATTCTGGATTGCGATCTGATTCAGTAGTTAATCAAAAACATGTAGAAACGGCAATAAAATTCAGACCCAAAAACAAAGACGAACAGTTTCAAATATATTAACCTAACTAAAGAATTGTAATAAAAGTAATATTTATGAAGCTATTTACCGACCGAAAATAGAAATAATACCTCAACAATGTTACCAAACCCAGCAAGAGTCGACAATTTTAAATTGGCAAATAATTACTGCCAAATTTCCAAACTAAAAAAATAATTAAAAATGCAAGTATTGTTAATCCAAAAGTTTTATATAAATCACGTTTTATTAACTTATCATTCAAATTTTCTTTTTTATCGATTTCAGAAACATTAGTTTTAGTTTTTACACTAGTACTTTTAGGTGCGGAATTCTCTTGTTTGTTCTCAACAGAAGTAGAAGTTTGTGCTATATCCACGCCACTAACCTGTTGAGCTTTTAATATCTCTTTTTTTCTTCTTTCAAGTTGTTTGGTTTTTGATTTATTCTTCTTTGACATATGACTGCTTTTGATTATAAAATATACCCAATGGCAACTTCAACTAGCAAAGATACCAAAAAGAAAGAAAAAAAGACTACCGCAACTAAAACTGGTGCAAAATCAACCAGTAAAAAGTCTAATTCTAAAACACGAAAAACAACAAAAAGTACAAAAGCTACTAAAAGTGCTACCAATAAAGCACCAAAAAGTACTGAACCTACAAAAAAAACTACAACGATTACAGAACAACCAACCGATGCAAGCGTACCGCCTCAATCAAGTGAATTTGTAATAAAACCTACAGACGATGAAGTTTCTCAAGCAAATAGAGAAAAAGTTACATCATTGTGGCTTAATGAAGATATTGAAAAAGAAGTGTCAACAATAAATAATCAATCACCAGATGACACAGCAAAAGTTATGTCCGCTGGTACAGTTGGTACAGTTGCAAGCACATCAAAATCTCAAGAAACAAAGGATAACACACAAACACCTGTATCAGAAGAAACATCAAATAAAAAACAACAATCTGACAATACACAAAACCATTCTGATTCTACAAGTGCACCAACCGATGAACCTGTTGATTTAAATAAGCCAATATTAAATTCCACAGAAACAAAAGTTGACGCAACCAAAAAAGAAACAGATAAAACCAGCAACGAAAAAGCTGCAGAATCAAGTGGAGCAGTTGTTAATCTTTCAAACAATCCGCCTAAAGACCCTACTGAAAAGAAGTTTAATAAAAAGTTATTAATACTTCTTGGATTAGCAATCTTTGCATTAATAGGTGTACTTGTATATGAATATTACATTAAAGCAAATGATTACATAACACCTTACCCAGAAGAGCAAAAACAAGAAGAACAAGTTGATAACGCAACGCCAAACACATCTAGAGATTACGAAAATCCTATAAACGGTGTTTATTTTTCAAACGAAGAAGCAGCTAAATTTAAAGATAAAAAACCAATTGCAATAATGGTAAATAATTTTGAGCAAGCAAGACCAAGCTATGGTTTATCAAAAGCCGATGTTATATACGAAGCAGTTGCAGAAGGTGGAATCACAAGATTGATGCCAATTTATCATTCACAAATACCTGAATTAGTAGAGTCGGTTCGTTCTGCAAGATATTATTTTGCTGAACTTGCATCAGGTTACAAAGCACACTATTTCCATTGGGGTGGTGCGCATGTTCCCGCATGTCAAAAATTGCCACATGACAATCCTAACTATTGCCCACCAGTAAATGGTAAAGTTGAAACCAATCCAAAAGTTGATGCATACGATAGAATTGTTGAACTAGGATTGCCAAATTTAGATGGTGGAAATTATGCATGTACTGATGATGCACCATCTTGTGCGTTTGGTAGAGATACAGAAAGAATAAAACAAGGTTATCCAATTGAGCATACTGGTTTTGTTAGAGTCCCATTAGCATTAGAACTTGCAAAAGAAATTCGTCCAGATGCCTCGTGGCATAAATATGTTCCAATTGTAGAATGGAAATTTAAAGATGATGCACCAATAGAAGAAAGAGGCGATATAGGAATTGATCCAATGATTTCGTATTACTATTGGCAAACCCCAGCAGCTTTTGCAGTAGATTGGAAATATGATAAAGATCAAAATAATTACATTAGATATCAAGGTAAAGTTAAACAAGTAGATGCTGCTAACGGTGAAGAACTTAGAGCAAAGGTAATTGTTATAAGATTTACAGAACAATCACCTGTAGGTGATAAAAAGAATCATTTATACCATAAAATAGTTGGAAGCGGAGACGCGTTAGTGTTTCAAGACGGTAAAGTTATAAAAGGTAAGTGGACAAGAGGTACACACGAAGATAGAGATGTTTATACTGACGAAAACGGAAATCAAATTGCTTTTAATAGAGGGCAAATTTGGATACAATTAGTACCGACTGGAAATCCAATTACGTATGAACCGAAACAGCCTAGTTTAGAAATAAAAGATGATACAGGAAAACAAACTGAAACAACAAACGAAGCAAATAATAGTCAAAATAGTGAACCTGCTCAGAAAGAAGCCCAACAGAATTAAACCATTGGTTGCTAATTAACCATTTGTTTAATTCAAAATAGTAATATGTTTTTAGAAAGCATAATAACTTCAGAAGTAAGAATTAGAATATTAATAGAGCTTTATTCTGAAACAAAACAGCATTTATATGTTCGTGAACTAACTCGCCGAGTTGATACTGAAATCAATGCAGTTAGACGCGAATTAAAAAGATTTGTAAAAGCAGGGTTAGTTAAAAAAGAAAAACGAGGAAATCGTTTGTATTATCTAGTAAGAAAAGATCACCCATTTTATTATGAATTAGTTTCAATGGTTGCTAAGGAAAAAGGCATCGGAAGAAAAATATTGGATAACCAAAACAAGGTAGGTAAATTAAAATTAGCAGTTCTTTCAACCGCGTTTGCAGAAGGCAGACAATCATCACAAAACGAATTAGATTTACTTATAATAGGAGAAGTTAATCTTGATGCATTAGCTCAAGTAGTTAGAGAGGCAAGTATAGAAATGGGTAGAGAAATAAATTATACAGTTTTAGGTGAAGAGGAATTTAATTATCTAAAAAGCAGACGAGACATATTCCTATTATCATTTATAGCATCACCACATATATTGCTTGTTGGTGATCCAGAAAAATACTTGTCGTTTGCATAATGCTAGAGTAACATCAACGATAAAGGTTATTTGCCTTAAGTTGTGTAATTGTTAAAAGATATTTATGAGAAACCCTTTTAAAAATCCTAGGTTTACATTATTTTTGGTATTTTTGATAACAATGATAGGTGTTGCAATTGCAATGCCAAAAACTCCTGTAAAGATTCATTATAAAAATATAAATATAGATACAACGATAGGTGGGTATGATATCAATTTATTTGGCGGAAGAATACATCGTGATTTGGAATTAAAACAGGGATTAGATATTGCGGGTGGTGTTAGTGTCTTATTAAAGGCAGATATGTCTAAAATTCCAGAAGAAGACAGAGAAGAAGCGTTAAAGTCTTTAAGAGATGTAATTGAAAAAAGAGTTAATTTATTAGGAATTTCAGAGTCAAATGTACAAACATCAAAAGTTGGTGATGAGTACAGAATAATTGTTGAGTTAGCAGGTGTTTTTGATACTACTAAGGCACTTGATGTTATTGGACAAGTTGCTCAATTAGAATTTAAAACTGAAGCGCCAACAATTTATTACGATACAAAAGACACAAAATTTTTATATGAAAAACCAGCAGATTTTGAAGAAGCAAATAAAAAAGCATTAGAAGAATACCAAAAAGCAGTAGAAGAAGGTAAATCAGAAGAAGAACTAAAAGATATTCCGCAACAAAGATACATAGAAATCCCGGATTGGAAATCAAGTGATTTAACAGGTGCGGATTTAAGAAAAGCATCTGTCGTTTTAAATCCTCAAACAGGTCAACCAGAAATACAACTTCAATTTAGTGCAGAAGGGGCTAAAAAATTCAAAACACTAACAGAAGAAAACTTAAATAAACGAATTGCTATCTTTTTAGATGAACAGATGTTAATGGCTCCTACAGTAAATTCTGTTATTTCTAACGGACAGGCTGTAATAACAGGGCAATTTACAGTAGATGAAGCAAAAAACATTGCAACACAATTAAATGCTGGTGCCTTACCAGTTCCTGTTGAAGTTTTAGAACAGCGAACTGTTGGGCCAACATTAGGCCAAGAATCTGTTAATAAAAGTTTAATTGCAGGTGGAATCGGCTTAGCGCTAGTAGTTTTGTTTATGATTGCATATTACGGTTGGTTAGGTGTGTTTGCTAGTATTTCCCTTGTAATATATGGAATTATTACGCTTGCATTATACAAATTTATACCAGTTGTTTTAACTTTGCCTGGACTTGCAGGGTTTGTGTTATCAATTGGTATGGCTGTTGATGCCAATATTCTTATATTTGAGAGAATAAAAGAAGAATTAAGAGAAGGAAAACCAAGAGATATTGCGTTTGAAAATGGTTTTGGTAGATCATGGGATTCAATCAGAGATGCAAATGTCGCAACCTTAATAACGGCATTTATATTATTTAACCCATTCAATTGGAGCTTTTTACCACAATCAGGACCAGTAAGAGGTTTTGCATTAACATTGAGTTTGGGTATATTTATTAGTCTTTTTACAGGTGTAATTATTACAAGAAACTTAGTTAGAGTTTTCTATAAGAAACCAAAAAAACATAAGAAAACAAGCTTAGAGAAATCAATCAAAAAAGAAAACAAACAAAAGAATTCAACAAAATCAAAGAGTAAATTTTTTAGAAAAGGTAAGGAGGATAAAAAATGATTCATTTTATGAAATATAAATATGTATATTTAGGAATATCGGCAATACTTGTTACTGTTTCACTAATTTCTCTAGCATTATTTGGATTAAAACCAGCAATAGATTTCACAGGTGGAGCATTGCTTGAAGTCCACATAGATACAGATAAGCAAGTAGATACAGATAAACTAACAGAAAATATTAACCAGATAGAAAATATAGATGTATATGCAATTCAAACCGTTACAAATGAAAACAATTACATAATTAAAATGAATTACATTGATGAGCCGAAGAAAAACGAGATATTAGATAAGGTAAAAGAAGATTATGGTAGCAACATCACAGAATTAAGATTTGAAACGGTAGGTCCAACTCTTGGAAAAGAATTATTAATGAAAACAGGTGTGTCGGTTTTACTAGCTTCGATGGCTATACTTTTATATGTTGCACATCAGTTTAAAGATAAAATGTATGGGATTTCTGCAATACTTGCAATGTTTCACGATACAATAATTTTGCTTGGAACATTTTCATTGTTGGGACATTTTTATAATGTGGAAGTCGATGTGTTATTTGTTACTGCACTACTTACGACTTTAAGTTTCAGTGTTCACGATACGATTGTCGTGTTTGATAGAATAAGAGAATCTTTAAAGCGAGGAGTACCTTTAAGTTTTGAACAAATTGTAGATAAAGCTGTTACAGAAACATTGCCAAGATCATTAAACAATTCTTTAACAATAATTTTTGTGTTAACAACTTTAGCTCTACTTGGTGGTGTAACTATTAGATGGTTTGTTGTTGCATTATTAGTTGGAACTATAGCAGGAACTTATTCATCAACATTTGTAGCTTCTCCTTTATTGGTTATATTTATGAGAAAATTTAGAAATAAAAAATAAAAGAGATTATAGATCTTGTGATACAAATCCACACTTATTCGTTACAATATTTAAATGGATACCATAAAAATAATTGGTGGAAACCCACTTATTGGTGAGGTTACACCTATACCAAACAAAAACGCTATTTTATCGGCATTACCTGCTTCTATACTTACAGAAAAAGCTGTTACATACCATAATGTTCCAGATACAACCGATGTTAATATTCTGTTAGAAATACTAGAAAAATTAGGAGCAAAAATAGACAAAACAGATTTTAATAACCTAACAATTAATTGCAAAAATGTTAAATCGACAAAAGTAGATCATGATTTAGGAATTAGAGTTCGTGCCTCAATAATGTTTGCAGGGCCTTTGCTTGCTAGGTTTGGTAAAGCTGAAATTCCGTTACCGGGTGGGTGTGTTTTGGGTAAAAGGTCAATATCTGCACATATTGATGTGTTTTCAAAAGTTGGGGTAACAACCGACTATGGCGAAAATTATGTTACATTTACAGCACCCAAAAAATTAGAAAAAGAATATAAAATATGGCAATCAGAAGCCAGTGTTACTGCAACAGAAAATTTTGCTCTTTATGCTGCCGGTACAAATTCCGCATATACTTTAATAGATGCTGCAAGTGAACCTCATGTTACGCAATTGTTAGAATTGTTAAATTCTATGGGAGCAAAAATTAGTGGTATTGGTGCTAATGTTATTAATATAAGTGGAAATCAGTCGTTAAAATCTGCAGACTACACACCGTTACCCGATTTTGTTGACATTGCTGGTCTGATAGTAGCTAGTGCAATTACAAACGGTAACATAAGAATAAAAGGCGCTAATGTTTTCGAAGTGGTTGGCGGTTTTGTAAACTGGTTTAGAAAATTTAACATTGATATAAAGGAAGAAGGTAACGACCTAGTTGTTAGTAAAAAAGGTGAATTAAAAATAGATCCCATTAAATCTGGGTTTCCAATGGCAACAGCAACATTACCAAAATTTTCACCAAGACCTTGGCCTGGGTTTCCTGTTGATTGTTTACCTCCTGTTGTAACGCTTGCAACAAGAACTAAGGGGCAAATCTTAATTCAAAACTGGATGTACGAAACAGGTTTAGATTTTATAAGAGAACTTAACAAAATGGGAGCAAATATTATGATGTGTGATCCACAAAAAGTTATTGTTACAGGTCCAACCAAATTCAAAAAGAGTGAAATTTATACACCAGCTATAATTCAAGCGTGTAAGGCTGTGTTTCTAGCATCACTTTGTGACCCTGTTGAAACAGTTTTACACGGTACTGAAGTGTTAAAAAGAAGGTACCCAAATATATATGAGGTTTATAAGTCACTTGGTGTAAATATTGAATTGTTATAAATAATGAATTTGAATCAAATTAAAAGCATTTTATCTAAAACTACTACAATAAAAATATATGAAAATTATCCGTTGAATCGTCACACATCACTAGGTGTTGGGGGAAATGCAGATTTATTTTGTATCCCACAAACTCAAGATGATTTAATAAAAATATATAGAACTTCCCAAAAAGAAAATATACCAGTATTTATTTTAGGTGATGGAACAAATATTTTAATTAGTGATAAAGGGATAAGAGGAATCACAATAAAAAATAATATAGAAAACATTAAATTCGAAAGAAAATACAAAGGCCAAATTTACGACGATAAAAATACAAGAAAACAAGAAACGCATTTTAAAAAAGGCTTTATAAAATTTAACGATTTAGATTATAACGATAGAACTACACAAAAACATCTTTATAAGATTTCGTCTGGTACAAATTTACAAAAATTGATATTGCAAACAATAAAAAATAATTCTGTTGGGTTGCAATGGTTTTCCAGAATTCCGGGCACGATAGGTGGGGCGGTTTATAATAATATTCATGGTGCTAACAGATTGTTTAGTGAGTATATAGAAAAAGTAAAATATATAGATAATTATGGGGAAGTCATAACATTATCACATAACGAATTGAATTTTGGATATAACCAATCAATATTTCAAAAAATTAACGGGTGTATTTTAGAAGTGGAATTAGGGCTATATGAGGGGAATTCCCAAAAAGCTTTATACACATACAACGAATGGAAAAAAAGAAAATCGATACAGCCGTTTAATTCTGCAGGATCAACATTTTCAAATATAACAGAAGAAGAAAGAGATAAAGCAGGTTTAAAAAATTTGTCAGCAGGATATATAATTGATGCAAAATTAAATTTAAAAGGTTATAAAATAGGTGGTGCAAAAATATATGAAAACCACGCGAATTTTATAGTTACAGATAATACAGCAAAGGCTAAAGATGTATATGATTTAATTAAACTGGTACAACAAAAAGCAAAAGAAGAATTGGATATTAAATTAAAACCAGAAATATTTTTAATTGGGGAGTTTAAGTAAAAATAGTGATATAATTAATAAAAGTAAACAGCGTTATTTTTGTTAAATAATTTTAAAACGCTTTAAACCTACTTGCCAAAAGTAAAATATGTTAAATTACATACTTACGATTCTTGCATCATTTTTTCTAACACTATTAATAAGTGTTCCATATATTAAACTTCTTTATAAATTTAATATTCGTAGAATTTCAAAAACAGATTTGGATAGAGTTATGCCAGGGAAAAAAATAAAAATGGGTACGCCAATAATGGGAGGTGCTGTAATAATTGCTTCGGTTGTGGTCTTATCAGTTTTATTTATGCCTGATTGGGAATATTTATATATGATATTGGCAGTAGGAATTTTTGGGGCAATATTAGGAGGAATAGATGAATATACAAATACACTTGGTAGAACTATTTTAGCAATAAGAAAAAGCCGCCCTAATCCAAGCGAAAGTTTAATAAAAGCTCATGGTATATGGGCAAATGTCAAAAAAGTTGTTTTAATTCCTTGGAAATGGTTTGAAGAAGCATTAAGAGTTATGGGTAGTGAACAACGAGGTTTAAAAAGTCACTATAAATTTTTAATGTATTTGCTTATAACATTCGTCGTAGTTTACTTTCTAATTGTTAATAACCATCAACCAGCATTTTACATTCCATATTTAGGAGTAATTGATTTTGGTTGGTTTTATTATGCAATAGTAATTTTCCTTTTGATAGGTTTTGCAACTGCTTTTGGAATTACAGATGGTTTAGATGGGTTATCTGCTGGAACTCATAGTGTATCATTTACAATGTTTGGATTAATTGCCGCATACTTAGGGTATAAAGAAGTGGCAACCTTATCATTTATCATTGTTGGTGCAGAACTTGCGTTTTTATACTTTAATATTAAACCTGCACGAATGGAAATGTCAGATGTGGGAACTTTGCCAATAGGTATGTTTTTTGTAATTGTATCTATTTTGATATATAGAGAAGTTTCGTTACTTTTAATCGGTTCCTTGTTTATAATTGAAATATTATCAAGTGTCGGACAACAATGGTCTGTGAAATTAAGAAAAAAACGAATTTTTTTAGTAGCACCAATACATCATCATTTTGAAAAACTCGGATGGTCCGAAAATAAAGTAGTAGAAAGATTTTGGCTTTTTACAATAATTTCAGGGTTGATAGGAGTTGTTGTTGCACTAATTTAAGAAAGTGTGTATAATACCAACAACTTTGTTTAGATATATGTAATTTAAATTTAATAAGTTTTAGTGGAATTTATATAATTAGATTTTATTAAAAAGGCCACTAAAACTAGCGATATGAATCTACGATTAGGTTGATATCGCGTATAACCAAGTCCGAAGAAATCGGTTGGTTTTTGATTTGCCCAATTTTCTATGTTGACAACTAGCAGTTTTATTTGTTATATTTACATTCGCGCGCAGCGGCATTAATAACATACATTATGTTGGCGGTCTTTTATGATCGTCTTTCTTTGTATGTAGTAGCTAAATAGTCAAAGCTCGATTATTAGTGCCAGTTGTTAATATTAATGAGAATTGCATTCTCTAAACACAACGTTGACTTCCCACCTGTAAATCCAATTCAAATACAGCTTGATTCTTTTAAGTGGTTGGTTGAACAAGGTATAGAAGAAACACTAAAAGGGATAGGAGATATTTATGATAATACAGGAAGAAATTGGGTACTAACATATTCAAACCCTAGAATTGATAAACCATCAAGAACACCATCAGAAGCTATTAAGATGGGTGTTACATATGATGCACCTTGGTATATTACAGCGACAATAAAAAAACAAGGTACAAATCAAAAGAAAGAAAAAGAAATTTACATGGGTGATTTCCCTCTAATGACTGACGAGGGAATTTTTATTATAAATGGTGTTCAAAAAGTTGTTATTAACCAGTTATCAAGAGCCCAAGGAGTATTTTTTGGTTATGACGCTGACAACACGAGTAGCAGAATGTTGCCAAACGCTAAAATACTTCCGTTCTCGGGTGCTTGGATAGATTTTGAAACAAATAGGTACGGTGTATTAACAGTTAAAATTGACAGAAAGAGAAAGATTCCTGTTACAACATTATTAAGAATATTTGGATTAGATACAGACGAAAAAATACTAGAAACATTTGCAGAAGATATAAAAGATCCTACAGATAATATAATCTTAAATACAATAGAAAGAGATGTGTCTACTAATTACGAAGAGGCTGCGTTAGAAATTTACAAAAAGATGAGACCAGGAGAGCCATTAGTTGTTGATGCAGCTAAAGCTCTTGTTGATAATATGTTTTTTAATGTTAAAAGATATAGTTTAGGTAAAGTCGGAAGGTTTAAAATAAATCAAAAACTAGGTTTAGATTTTCCAGAAACAGAAGAATATTTTATCTTGCAACAAAAAGATGTAGTTGAAATTGTAAGATATATCATCCACTTGTGGCAAGGTGATGAAGGATATGAAATTGATGATATTGATAGTTTAAAAAATAGAAGGGTTAGAGCTGTTGGTGAATTATTACAGTCAGAAATGAGATATGGTTTTTATCAACTTGAAAGATTAGCTAGAGAAAAAATGGCACTTCAACCAAGAGAAACTTTACCAGATCCATCGTTATTAACTTCACCAAGGCCTGTATCTTCTAGATTAGTATCATTTTTAGCATCTGGTCAGTTATCTCAGTTATTAGGGCAGTTCAATCCACTAGATTCACTTGACCACAAGCGAAGACTTAGTGTTTTAGGTAAGGGTGGTTTAACAAGAGAAAGAGCAAGTTATGCTGTTAGAGATGCACATCCAACACACTACGGTAAAATTGATGCTATAAGAAGCCCAGAAGGTACAAACATTGGTTTAGTTACATATTTAGCTTTATATGCAAGGCTTAATGAATATGGTTTTCTTGAAACACCATACGCAAAGATAGAGCATACAAAAGATGGAAAAATAAGAATTACTGATAAAGTAGAATATTTAGCTGCTTACGATGAAGAAAAATATAATATTATTGGTGGCGATGTAGAAGTTGACGATAAAGGATTCATTCTTTCAGAAAGAGCTCCTATGAGAAGAGGTATTGAATTCTTTCTAGGTTTTACTAAAGATGCAGACTATATTGAAATTTCACCACAACAAATATTAGGTGTTTCTACTTCATTAATTCCTTTTATTGCAAATGATGATGTTGCAAGAGCTTTAATTACTGCTCAGCAATCATCTCAGGCTGTTCCATTAGTTAAACCACAAGAACCGATTGTTGGAACAGGTATGGAAGAATTTATTGCAGATAATGCTGGTTTAACAGTTAGAGCACCTGAAGATGGTGTTATTGAATATGCTGATGCAAGTAAAATTGTATTAAAAGGTAAAAAAGAAACACATGAATTCCAATTGGTAAACTTTATGCAATCTAATAGTGATTCATGTTATACACAAATAGCAAAGGTTAAAAAAGGCGATAAAGTTAAAAAGGGAGATTTGTTAGCAGAAGGTCCTTCAAGTAATAATGGAGAACTTGCACTTGGAGTAAATTTAAGAGTGGCATTTATGAGTTACGAAGGGTTTAATTACGAAGATGCGTTTATAATTTCAGATAGAGTTTTAAGAGATGATTTATTATCTTCTGTTAATATTTCTGATTACAGCATTAAAGTTTTAGAAACAAAACTTGGCCCTGAAGAATTAACAGCTGATATTCCTAATGTTTCAGAAGAAGCCTTAAGAAATTTAGACGAAAACGGTATTGTTACAATTGGTTCGCATGTAAAATCAGGTGATATATTAGTGGGTAAAATTGCACCAAAAGGCCAGTCAGAACTTTCTGCAGAGGAAAGATTATTAAGAGCTGTATTTGGGGAGCGAGTCAAAGATGTGAAAGATAATTCATTAAGATTGCCACACGGCAGGTCTGGTGTTGTTATAGATGTACAAGTTTTAACACCAAAAGATAAAGAGCAAATGGCAAAAGGTGTTATAAAAGAAGTTACTGTTAAGGTAGCGGAATTTAGAAGAATATCTGTAGGTGATAAGTTATCTGGTAGGCATGGCCAAAAAGGTGTCATTGCTAAAATTGCACCAGTTGAAGATATGCCACATATGGCAGATGGTACGCCAGTTGATGTTATGATTTCCCCATCATCCGTTTTAGGACGTATGAATATGGGTAATATACTTGAAACACATTTAGGATGGGTTGGAAGTTTAACTGGTAAAAAATATGCAATATTACCTTTTAGAAAAGTTACTAGAAGAGAAATAGCAAAAGAACTTAAAGATGCAGGTTTGCCAGAAGACGGAAAGGTTTACCTTTACGATGGACGAACTGGCGAAAGGTTAGAACAAAAGGTAGCTGTAGGTAATATCTATGTATTTAAGTTACATCATATGGCTGAAGAAAAAATCCATGCTAGATCGACAGGTCCTTATTCATTGATTACACAACAACCGTTAGGAGGTAAGGCTCAAATGGGAGGTCAAAGGTTTGGAGAAATGGAAGTTTGGGCATTAGAAGCATATGGGGCTGACAGTGTATTAAATGAAATGTTAACAATTAAATCTGATGATATAAAAGGTAGATATTCAGCATTTCAATCAATCATTAAAGGGCTTAAAATACCAGAGCCACATATACCAGAATCATTTAAGTTATTAGTAAGACAATTAAATGGTTTGTGTTTATCTATAACGCCTATCATTTATGACGAGAATAAAAAGAAACTCGTTGAAAGTTCCTTAGTTAGTAAGGAGGAGGATTAAAATGGAAAATTTAAATAACTTACGCGACCTAGACGCATTAAAAATTTCGTTAGCTTCACCCGATGAGATATTGTCTTGGTCTTATGGAGAAGTTACTAAACCAGAAACAATCAACTATAGAACTTTCAAGCCAGAAAGAGATGGTTTATTTTGTGAAAGAATATTCGGACCTGTAAAAGATTATGAATGTGCTTGTGGTAAATACAAGAGAGTTAGATTTAAGGGTGTTGTTTGTGACAGATGTGGTGTGCAAGTTACATCTTCTAAAGTAAGAAGAGAAAGAATGGGGCATATTAAGCTTGTTTCTCCGGTTGCACATGTTTGGTATTTCAAAAATATACCGTCAGTTTTAGCAACTTTATTGGGAATTCCACCTAGAAGTTTAGAATTAGTGATTTATTTTTCTTCATTTATAGTTACCGATATAGACTATGATGCTAAAGAGAAAGTATTGGAGCAGTTTGATGAACTAGCAAATGAAGCACGAGAAACCGCAGGTTTAGAAATTGAAAACCAAATCAGCGAAATTTATGAAAACACTGAAGCAAAAATTAAAGCATTATCAAAAGACCCAGAAGATAAATGGGATGACAAGTTAAAGAAAAAAGCAGAAGAGATAAGAAAGCTTGCTGAAGAACAAATTGGCGATCTTAGAAACAAACAATTGATAGAACAAGAAAAAGCAGAATTAGAGATAAGAAAAATAGAGAAGAAATTAAAAGAAGTTGAATTACATACCATAATGACAGACAGAGAATATGTTTCATTAGAAGAATACTTAGATGAATTTTGTGAAGTCTCAATAGGTGCAGAAGCCATAGAAAAAATATTAGCTGATTTAGATGTTAAAGCTTTGGAAAAAGAGGTTGAAGAACAAATAGAAACCGCAAAATCTTCTCAAGTTGATAAGTTAAAGAAAAGATTAAGGGTTATCAAAAGTTTTATTAACGGTGAGGTTGATCCAAAGAATATGATTATAGAAGTTTTACCTGTAATTCCACCTGATCTTAGACCAATGGTTCAATTAGAGGGCGGAAGATTTGCGGCTTCAGATTTAAACGATTTGTATAGAAGAATCATAAACAGAAATAACCGTTTAAAAAGATTACTAGATTTAGGTGCGCCAGACATAATTATCAGAAATGAAAAAAGAATGTTACAAGAATCAGTTGATGCGCTAATAGATTCTTCAAAGGTAAGAAAATCAAGAACGAGAGAAAGAAAAACCTACAGATCTATAGCAGATACAATTAAAGGTAAGCAAGGTTATTTTAGAGCTAATTTATTAGGTAAAAGAGTTGATTATTCAGGTCGTTCAGTTATTGTTTCTGGTCCTTCTTTAAGAATGCATGAATGTGGATTACCAGTTGATATTGCATTTGAATTGTTTAGGCCATTTTTACTAAGAGAAATAATGGCTAGAGGTTTAGCACCTAATATGAAGACAGCAAAGAGGGTATTAGAAGAAAGATCTGGAGCGATTTACGATATACTAGAAGAACTTGTTAAAACAAGACCTGTACTTCTTAATCGTGCTCCAACTTTACATAAACTTAGTATTCAAGCGTTTTATCCGAAATTAGTTCATGACAAAGCAATACAGTTGCATCCAGTTGTATGTGCAGGATTTAATGCTGATTTTGATGGAGACCAGATGGCTGTACATTTGCCATTATCCGAAGAAGCGGTAATGGAAAGTATTGAACTTATGCTTTCCACAAACAACTTACTAAAACCAGCAAATGGTGAAGTTATAACAGTACCATCAAAAGAAATGCTTTTGGGTATTTACTATTTAACAAGTATTAATCCCAACTTTGAAATGCATAAAAGCGTATTTGCTGATGAATCAGAAGTATTTCAAGCACTAGGAAATGATGTGATTGAAATTAGGCAAAAAATAAGATACCTAAAAGGTGATGAAATAATAGAAACATCTGCAGGAAGAATTATATTTAATAGTTTTGTTCCAGATGAGCTCGGTTTTGTTAATGAGGAAATAGGTGGTAAATCTGGTGTTAAAAAATTAGTAAAAGAAGCTTTAGAAAAGGTTGGAGTAGAAAGAACAATCGATTTCATTGATGATTTAAAGAAATATGGATTTATATATTCCACAAAGTCAGGTGTTTCTTTATCAATATTTGATACTAAAAAACCAGCTGATATGGATGAAGTGTTAAAGAAAGCAAAAGAGGAAGTTAGTAAGATTGAGCAAAATTATTACATGGGGCTTATTACAAGAAATGAAATGATTAAGTTGTCATTTAAAGTATGGAAACAAGTTGAAAACCATTTTGACGAAACTATACTTTCTAATTTGGAACATGAGAATCCAGTTAATATAATTATTAGAGCTAAAGCAGGTAAAGCGTCGGCTGTTCAAATAAGACAGATTGCAGCACTGAAAGGTCTAATTGCGGATCCAAAAGGTAAAGTAATCGAACTTCCTGTTATTGGAAATTATGCAAACGGACTTTCAAGTTTTGATTATTTCTTATCAGCAAGAGGTGTCAGAAAGAATTATATGGATAAGGGACTTGGTACAGCAGATGCCGGTTATTTAACAAGAAGGCTTGTTAATGTTGCTCAAGATATATTGGTTAGAGAAGAAGATTGTGGGACAAAGAATTACAGAACCGTTAAAAGAGATGACAATACAACATTAGTTGAATGGAATGATAGGGTTGTAGGTAGATATGCTGCAGAAACAATTAAAGATAAAAAAGGCAATGTGATAGTAAAGCGAAACGAATTGATTACAGAAGATATTGCTAAAAAGATAGGCGAGTCTGATGTGGAAGAGGTTAAAATAAGATCTGTTTTAACTTGTGAAAGTGAATATGGTGTATGTACGAAATGTTATGGATTAGATTTATCTTACAAAAAAGATGTTGCAATTGGTGCTGCAGTGGGAATTATGGCTGCACAATCAATTGGTGAACCAGGTACTCAGTTAACAATGAGAACATTCCATAGTGGTGGTATTGCACAATCAGACATTACACAAGGTTTGCCAAGAATTGACGAACTTTTTGAAGCTAGAAAACCAAAGAATCAATCAATAATGACACATATAGCAGGTAAGGTTGTAATAAACGAAGAAGAAGATAAATTAATTGTTAAAATTGTCCCAACCAAAAAGGAGGATTTAGAAGAGGTATATGAATTAGATAAAACTGCAGATTTAGCAGTAAACGATGGTGATTTGGTAGCGCCTGGTGATCAAATTACACAAGGTGCAAGAAATCTTCAAGAGATGTATGAAACCGTTGGTGAAGAAGGAACTAAAGAGTACATCTTAAATGAAGTTCAAAAAACCTATGCTTCTCAAGGTGTTGAAATCGATGATAAACATGTAGAAGCTATTATTAGACAAATGTTTAATCGTGTTAAAATAATAGACACTGGTGATACTAAATTATTGCCAGGTGATATAGTCACAATTTATAAATTAAGGGAAGAAAATGAAAAAGCAGTTAAAAAAGGTGGGCAAGAAGCAACTTATGAGAAGTTATTATTAGGAATTTCTAAGGTATCCATAAACTCAGAAAGTTGGCTTGATGCCGCGTCTTTCGAAGAAACAAGCAGGGTACTTACAGAAAGATCCATAGCAGGAAGTATTGACAAACTTATAGGTTTAAAAGAAAATGTGATAATCGGTCGACGAATTCCAGTAGGTGAAGCCGCTCGACTTAAAAAAGAGGAGGTATAAAAATGCCAACAATAAATCAATTAATAAGAAAAGGAAGAAAAAGAAAAACAAGAAAACCAAAAACAAGAGCATTGTCTGTAATGTACAACGCTAAAAAAAGAGAGTATGTAAAAGTATATTCACCTTTTAAGAGAGGCGTATGTACAAGTGTTAGAACAACTACACCAAGAAAGCCAAACTCAGCTTTAAGAAAAGTTGCTAGAGTTAGATTGTCAAACGGTAGAGAAGTAACCGCATACATACCAGGAGAAGGTCATAATCTACAAGAACACTCTGTTGTTTTGGTAAGAGGTGGTAGAGTTAAAGATTTACCTGGTGTAAGGTATACAATTGTTAGAGGAACATTTGATTTGCAAGGTGTAGAAGGTAGAAAAAATAGCAGATCAAGATATGGTACTAAAAAGAGTTCAAATAATGCAGGAGTAGCTGAAGAAGCTTAATTTAGTTAGTTATTATAAATTATTATGCCAAGATCAAGAAAAGTACATAAAAGATTAAAAGAACCAGATTCAAAATATAAATCAAGAGTTGTTACTAAATTAATAAATATGGTAATGGTTGATGGTAAAAAAAGCATCGCAAGAGACATTGTTTATGGAATGATGGAAAATTTAGATCCGGACATAAAAGAGGCAAGAATATATTTTGAAACCGCGGTAAAAAATGTTATGCCTGAGGTTGAAGTAAGAAGCAGAAGAATCGGTGGTGCAAATTATCAAATCCCAATTCCTGTAAGGCATGACAGATCAGAAACATTAGCATTAAGATGGATAATTGAAGCTGCTAAGTCACGAAAGGGCAAACCAATGGTAGAAAAATTAACAGAAGAAATCAAGATGGCGTATAATAACGAAGGAGCAGCTATCACAAAGAAGATAAATACACATAAGATGGCGGAGGCGAATAAAGCTTTCGCACACTTTCGTTGGTAGATTGTTTTCTACTAGATTATTTTCACAACATTGACTTTAACCAAGAAAGCCTTCGTTGCTTCGCATCGCAAGGCTTTCGCACATTTCCGTTGGTAGATTGTTTCTACTAGATTATTTTCACAACATTGACTTTAACCAAGAAAGCCTTCGCCCTGGTGGTCGTAAGGCTTTCGCACACTTTCGTTGGTAGATTGTTTCTACTAGATTATTTTCACAACATTGGCTTTAACCAAGAAAGCCTTCGCCCTGGTGGTCGCAAGGCTTTCGCACACTTTCGTTGGTAGATTGTTTCTACTAGATTACTTTCACAACATTGACTTTAACCAAGAAAGCCTCACTCCTTGTTACTTTTAAATTGTTCACAATTCTTAATTCTTTTGTAGAAAACCTGTTAATTCATTTACATAAAATATACTTATGCAGAAGAAACAATATAACGAATTTAATAATCAAAATTCAATTCGCGATATACCATTAGCAGAAAGGCCAAGAGAACGGTTAATATCTAAAGGCCCAAGTTCTTTATCTTTAATAGAATTGTTAGAAATCATCATATCCAAGGGTTCAAATAACACTTCAGTAGTCGATGTTGCGTATGAAATACTTTCAAAATTCCCACAAATTAATAAATTAAAAGACGCTAATATTACCGATTTAACGCAAATAAAAGGTATTGGTACTACAAAAGCTTGCCAGTTAGTAGCAACATTTGAATTAGTAAACCGCCTTGATTCGATAAAGCAAAATACTTCAAATGGTGATTTATATTCCGCGAAAACGCTTTTCAAGTTGTTACGACCTTACTACTTAAGAAAAAATAAAGAACATTTAATTGTAACTTCATTAGATTCAAGAAAAAAGATAATAGCAATCGATGTTGTCTCAATAGGAACTATAAACGAAACAATTGCACATCCAAGAGAGGTTTTTAAAGTGGCTATAGATAGACTCGCAACTTATGTAGTTATTGCACACAACCACCCTTCAGGTGATATAGAACCGTCATCAGACGATCTTCGTTTAACAAGAAGATTACTTGATGTATCTTATACGATTGGAATTCCTCTCATAGATCATTTGATATTATCTGATACTGATTTCATCTCTTTGAAAGATAAAAACCTATTAGATTAAAAGTCTATAGTTACCTTAAATAATGTATTATAATGTAACTATGCAAAAGAAAAACAATATTACTGATTTACAGTTAGACCAAAAGTTAATAGATGAACCATTTGCCTTATTAGAATTAGAGAAAAAACTTAGTAAACAGCAAAAGCCATATTTTAATATCGAGCTTGGAGATAAAACTGGACGAATAAGAGCAAAGGCGTGGACAGAAGCAATTCCAAACATCGACACAAATGCTAAAAATGGCGATATTGTAGCAATTACAGGCAAGGTACAAGAATATGCAGGAAAACCGCAAATTATTGTTGAAAAATTAGAAGTAGTTGATGATATTGCACCAGAGGAATTTTTGGTGGTAACAACAAGAGATAGAGATCAAATGATGAGCGATCTTTCTAGCGAAATTTCAAAAACAAAAAACCCTCATCTTAAGAAATTATTAGAACTATTTTGGAATAATGATGAATACCGTGATAAATTTGTAAATTTCCCAGCTGCCGAGTATGTACATCATGGTTATGTCGGCGGGTTAATTGAGCATGTTTGGGAAATGAATGAGTTATCCAAACCTTACTTAAAATTATATCCTAATTTAGACAGAGATTTACTTTTTACTGGTATATTTTTCCATGATGTTGGTAAATTAAATGAACTTGATATTGTTGGTGCCACTATAATCAGAACCAATTCAGGAAGATTAGTTGCTCATATTGGGCAGGGTTTATTATTTGTTGATAAACTAATAAGTCAAATTCCGGATTTTCCTGAAGATTTAAAAAATAAGGTTTATCATATGATTTTAAGCCATCAAGGATCATTAGAACATGGAAGCCCAGTAGTTCCACAATTAATAGAATCATTAGTTTTAAGCCAAATTGATGATGCTAGTGCAAGTATGAATCAAGCCGTAAAACATATAGAAAAAGAATATCAAACCGGTAATGATTTCACTGATTATCATAAATGGCTAAAAAGAAGTTTTTATCAGAAAGATTATTACGGGGAACTCAGTAATGAAAATCCAAATGATCTTGATTCATCAACGGATAAAGATCAACCAGAATTATTTTAAAATATCGCAAATAATCTAAGCAGGTACTTCAACCTTATGTTTTTTAGGTTCTCTAGTTTTTTCAGTATAGTGCGTGACTTTTGGTAAGTATCCAAACATCATCATAGTTTCAGCATAAAGCCAGGGTATTAAGCCATAAGTTAACATATTTATCATTACAAATGGTGCTTCTAACAATGAAGTGTATTTTCTCCATTTTGGAAATGTTTTAGGAACAGGGTATAGCTTTTGTTTAACATAAGTTAGAGGAATAAACATAAAAACACCAGCAGTTAAAAATATACTAATAATTTTAGGTAAACCATATGTTGCAGCTTGTAATCTAAAATTAGTATTAACAAAAGTTAAAATTGTAAAGCCGAATGTAATTAAAAATACTGAAGTTCTTACTAATAGATGTCTTTCTATCTTTAAGTATAACCAAACTAATTTTTGGTCAGTGGTTAGATTTTCTAATTTTTTTGTAAAGAACATCTTAAATGCAATTGCCGTAGATACACTTCCCCAGCCCCACCTTACTAATTGCTTAAACAAATTCTTATGTGCTAGTACATAATTAGCTCCGCCTGTAGCATCGCTATAAATTGGTATGTGAAAATATTTTGCAGAAAAATCGCCTTTTCTAACTTCAAATGCTCTCCAGTAAAATAAAGTATCATCAATAAATCTTACATCCCAATAATCAGCAGCGATAAGTGTATCTAATGCAACCGAATAACATGCAAAAGTTTCAGATAACCTTGATTGAGTAGTCCAACTAGAGAGAAGCCCAAGCGTTAAGTTAACGGCTTCTATTCTAGCAAGTAGTGGAACTTCCCATATATTATTGGAAAATAAATGAACAGCTGTTTCGTAAAATCTGTTATATCTTTTCTCATCGGTTAAGTAATTATAAGTTACACAAGCAAGAAATTCAGGATGTAAGGTTGCATCAGAATCAAATGTTGTAAAAATGCAATTCTTAACTTTTATTCCTTCTTTTTTTAATTGCTCTATACCATGTTTAGCAGCCCAGGTTCTATTTGGTGACGCAACACCAACTATTTCGTGTGGCAACCCTTTGGGGTGTATAAATTGCATTATTCTAGGTAATTTATCTCCATATTTTTCTTCAATTTCATCTAATGCTTTTGTTACAATTTCTTCACCGGCTTCTTCAGTTCCAACAATTACAATTATTTTATCTCTACCAACAGTTTGGTTCATAATTCCCTTAAATGTAGGTTCTAATATTTCTATTGTTTCTTTATAAGTTGGAATTAAAAGAATATGTTTTAAGCCCTCATAACTATCAGGCAAAGTTTTTTTATTGGGAAGTTTTTCGAAATCTAATTTCTCAACTTTCTTAATCCATTTAGTTTTAATCGCCTCTTGAAATGTTTTATATCCTTTTAATAGCCCATATGCATGGGTAACAGCCATGTATAACCAGTAGATAGCAATAAATGTTAATATAAATGTAGCCGCTTTTGGATATAAATAACCCAGCCAAAGAGGCATTAAAATCATTGCCCACGACAAAAAGCCAGGTAAAAACATAAAAAATCTGTCGGATGGTTTTTTCGGATCAATCATTGTTAATTGTGATTATAATACAAATGTTAAGCAGGATAACTAACTAATTTGAGAGTATATCACATTGTAAAAGTTATTGCCCTTTGAGTTTATTCGTGTAATAATTACAGTCGCTAAGTTTTAGTTATTGTTTTAGTAACTAAAATTTATGCCGTTAGTTTTTCTATTATATATATAGAAACTTGTGAATAGTTTTCGAATGATATTCGAAGTAGTTTTCACGCATATTATAGTAGGTTATAGATACTGTAACTATGCGTAATAAATATATTTATGGCAGAAGTTCATGTAGCCGATAAGGCACAACAATACCCAATTGAAAAAATTAGAAATATTGGAATTATCGCACACATTGATGCAGGTAAAACAACTGCAACAGAGGCGATTTTATACGCAACAGGATTGCGACATAAAATAGGTGTTGTTCACGAAGGTGACACAACTACAGATTGGATGGATCAAGAAAGAGAAAGGGGGGTTACAATTGTTTCAGCTGCTGTTACTTCTTTTTGGAGAGATCATAGAATTAATATTATTGATACGCCTGGGCATGTTGATTTTACAGCAGAAGTAGAAAGGTCCTTGAGGGTTTTAGATGGAGCAATCGTTGTTTTAGATTCAAAAATGGGTGTTGAGGCACAAACCGAAACCGTGTGGCGACAGGCAGATAAATATAAAGTTCCTAGAATGTTTGCTTTTAATAAAATAAATCAAATTGGAGGAGATTTTTATAAAACATTAGAATCAGTAAAATCAAGGCTTACCGAGCATGCATACCCGGTCATGTTACCTATTGGAAAAGAAAAAGAAGTTAGAGGTTGGGTGGATTTAGTTACTATGAAAGCATATACATACAAAGATTATACAGATAAAGAATTAACAGAAGAAGAAATTCCAGAGGATATGAAAAGTGAAGCTCAAATATACAGAACTCAAATGATAGAAAAGGCAATAGAAGCAGATGAAGAACTTATGGAAAAGTATTTATCTGGTGCAGAATTATCAGTTGATGAAATAAAAGAAGCTATTAGAAAAAGTACGACAAGTTTAGAAATAGAATTTTATCCAGTTTTTGGTGGGGATTATAGAGGTGTAGCTGTAGAACATTTACTCGATGCGGTTGTGGATTATTTACCATCACCATTAGATACAATGCCTGCTCAAGGTGTTGATACAAAAACCGGTGAAACATATATTTGCAAACCAGACAAAAATGAACCATTTGTTGCATTGGCTTTTAAAGTTATGACCGATCCGTATGTTGGTAGGTTAGTATACATTCGCGTATATTCAGGTACACTTCAGTCTGGATCGTATATTTATAACACTACAAAGGGTAAAAAAGAAAGAGTTGGTAGAATCGTTTTAATGCATGCAAATGACAGAGAAGAGATAAAGCAAGTCTATGCAGGGGAAATTGCAGCAGTTGTTGGCTTAAAGGATACTGCTACAGGTGACACAATAACAGAAGAAGGTATGAATGTTGTATTAGAAAGTATATCTTTTGCTGAACCTGTTATCTCGATGGCAATTGAGCCAAAAACCAAATCTGATCAAGAGAAAATGGGTATTGCTTTGAAAAAATTAACTGATGAGGATCCTACTTTTAAAGTTAGTACAGATGATGATTCAGGGCAAACTATTATTTCTGGTGTCGGTGAGTTTCAATTAGAAATAAAGGTTGAGACACTAAGAAGAGATATGGGCGTAGATGTTAATGTTGGAGCACCTAAAGTTGCATATAGAGAAACAATAACTGGAACAGCAGAAGCAGAAGGTAAGTATATTAAGCAATCTGGTGGTAGGGGGCAATATGGACATGTTTGGTTAAGAGTTAAACCGTTAGAAAGAGGTGAAGGGTTTAAATTTGTAAATAGTATTGTAGGTGGTACGATTCCTAGAGAATATATTCCAGCAGTAGAAAAAGGTGTTAAAGCGGCTATGGAAAAAGGTGTAGAATGGGGCTATCCTGTTGTTGATGTTGAGGTGGAATTGTATGACGGTTCATATCATGAAGTTGATTCATCTGAAATTGCATTCCAGTTAGCTGCGAGAGAAGCATTTCAGCAAGCAGCTAAAAGCGCAGGATTGGTACTATTAGAGCCTATTATGAAAGTTGAAGTTGTTACACCAGAAGAATTTGTTGGTGATGTTATAGGAGATTTATCTTCAAAAAGAGGCATGATTGAAGGTACGGAGCAAAGAGGTAACATACAAGTAGTTAAAGCATTGGCTCCATTGTCAGAACTATTTGGTTATGTAACAATTTTGAGAGGTTTAACGCAAGGAAGAGCGGCACCGTCAATTGAGCCAAGTCATTATGAAGTAGTTCCTGCTAATATAGCAGAAAAATTAAAAACTTCCGCATAATGATTAGGTGTTTATAAGTAGCAGATTATTTAAGAAAAATGCTGTTATAACAACAAAATAATAGCGTTGCGTTACGATTCGTTTTGTAGTATTCTTTAAACTTGTGTTGAAATTAAAGATTAGTGTTGAATTTGCTTTAATTTCTGTTAGAATAACATTTGACTTTAAAAATAAAGTATAAAATTTAGTTATTTATTGTTGAGAAGGTAAAAAGTAGTTGTTTTGCCTCTCTCATGTTTAAATTAAAAATGGCTGACAAATTTGACAGATCAAAACCGCATGTCAACATCGGTACCATTGGACATGTAGACCATGGTAAAACAACGTTAACTGCGGCAATTACCAAAGTCCTTGCTGATGAAGGTAAGGCAAACTTCAAAGCGTTCGATCAAATCGATAATGCTCCAGAAGAAAAAGCAAGAGGTATTACAATTAATGTATCTCATGTTGAGTATGAAACAGATAAAAGACACTACGCACACATTGATGCACCAGGTCACGCTGACTATATCAAAAATATGATTACAGGTGCAGCTCAAATGGATGGTGCAATTTTGGTTGTTGCAGCAACCGATGGTCCTATGCCTCAAACAAGAGAACATATATTGCTTGCAAGGCAAGTAGGTGTTCCTAAGCTTGTGGTTTTCTTAAATAAAGCAGATATGGTAGAAGATAAAAGCTTGATTGAACTCGTTGAAGAAGAAGTAAGAGATTTATTAGAAAAGTACGGATACGAAAGAGAAACACCAATTATTGTTGGTTCTGCACTAAAAGCGTTGGAAGGCGATGCAGAAGCTATTGAGAGTATAAAAGAATTAATGAAAGCAGTAGACGAATGGATTCCTACACCAGAAAGAGATTTAGACAAACCTTTCTTAATGCCAGTAGAAGATGTGTTTTCTATTCAAGGTAGAGGTACAGTTGCAACAGGTAGAATTGAAAGAGGAAAAATTAACCTTAATGAAGAGGTTGAAATTGTTGGTATAAAAGAAACCAAAAAGACAGTTGTCACTGGAATCGAAATGTTTAACAAACAATTAGACGAAGGTTTAGCTGGTGATAATGTCGGTATTTTACTAAGAGGTATAGAAAGAGATGGAATTGAAAGAGGTCAAGTTATTGCAGCACCAGGTAGCATAACACCTCATACAAAATTCGAAGCTGAGGTTTATGTCCTAAAGAAAGAAGAAGGTGGTAGACATACACCATTCTTTAATGGTTATAGACCACAATTTTATGTGAGAACTACTGATGTTACAGGAACAGTAACATTACCAGAGGGTACAGAAATGGTGATGCCAGGAGACAATGTTAATATCACAGTTGAATTGATTACACCTATTGCAATCGAAGAGGGTCTTAGATTTGCAATTAGAGAAGGTAGCAAAACAGTAGGTGCTGGAGTTGTTACAAAAATTCTTAAGTAGTTAAAAGAATTTCGACTAAGAAGCCCTCTTTACTAAGAGGGCTTCTTGAGTATAAAGCACATTATGGCGGATAAGAAAAAAAATGGCAAAAACAAACTCAGAGTATTACTTAAGTCGTATGATACAAATACGATTGACCAAAGTGCTCAAAGAATTGCTGAAGTAGCTATACGAACAGGTGCTAAAATTTCTGGTCCAATTCCATTGCCAACAAAAACAGAAATTTTTAGTTATCAAAGAGCTGCTTCTAACGATAAAAGATCGTTTGAACAATTTGAAAGAAGAACGCATAAAAGAATTATTGATATTATTGAGCCGACTGCAAATACTATATCTGAGTTATCTAATTTGAAACTGCCTACAGGCGTTGGGATAGAGATAAAACAATAGAATTATTCCCTGCTAATGAATATATTATTGCTATGAATAGAATAAAAACTGTCAATAAAACTGAATATACTGTATACGAAGCTGTAAAAAAAGAAATGTCACAGCAATTCAATGAAGACGGAAAAGTTATACCGTTTACTGTGCTTGAAATTGTTGAAGATGTAAAGATCGACGACTTATCTAATTATGAGGAAATCAAACATGTATTAGTTGTTGGAAATGCAAAAGGTAAAGGGTTTGCTGGTACTGTAAAAAGATGGGGTTTTAGAGCTGGACCAAATACTCATGGTCAGATAAAGCGTAGATCACCGGGTTCGATTGGTACACAAGGACAAGGTAGAGTTATTCCCGGTAAAAAGATGGCAGGAAGAATGGGAAATCACAAGGTTACTACAAAAACAAAGATAGTAGGGTTAGATAAAGGTAGAAATGCGGTTAGGGTATTAGGATCCGTTCCAGGAAGTAAAGGAGGAAAAGTTTATTTATATATTGAAAATACAAATGAAAATTAAAGTAATAGATAAACAAGGCAAAGAAATAAAAGAGGTTGATTTCCCCATAAAAGATTGGGAGATTAACACAGACTTAATAGCTCAATATGTGCGGATTTATCAATTAAATCAAAGGCAAGGTACAGCTAAGGTGAAGACTAAATCTGAAGTTAGAGGTGGTGGAAGAAAACCGTGGAGGCAAAAAGGTACGGGAAGAGCAAGAGCTGGTTCTATCAGATCGCCATTGTGGAGAGGCGGTGGTGTTATTCATGGGCCTGTTCCTAAGAATTGGAATAAATCGTTGAATAAAAAAATGAAAAAAAGAGTATTTAATGATTCTTTATTGATTAAAGCAAAAGAGAATCAATTGTTAGTGGTGGATTATTTAAAAGATTCTAAAGAAATATCAACAAAAGATGCAAATAAATTCTTAAAAAATGCTAAATTGAACGGTAAAGTGTTGATCGTTCATGATAAATCAGATTTAGTAAATAAGTCGTTTAGAAATATAAAAGGCGTTTTTGTAAGAAATGTGGATGAGTTGTCGGCTTATGATTTATTACTAGCCGATGTTGTTGTTTTTGAAGGTAAGTCAGTTGATTTAGTTTCTAAGAAAGTTGCGTAATTATGAATTATAGAAAGGTAATAATCGGTCCAATAATTACAGAAAAAAGCATAAAGCTTGTTGAGCTAGAGAATAAGTATACATTTGAAGTTGCAAACGATGCAACAAAAGGACAAATTAAAAAAGCAGTTGAAGATATTTTTGATGTTAAGGTAGAACAAGTAAATGTTTTAAAAAATCGTGGTAGATTAAAAAGAAGTTTAGTCGGCAGAAGGTTGCAGTACAGATCAAAAGATACAAAAAAAGCTGTAGTTCAACTTGCAGAAAAAAACAGTATTAAAATTTTCGAAGGAGGTAAGTAATGATAAAAAAATATAAACCAACAAGTCCAGGACGGAGAAATCAAACAATATTGATTTCTGAAGCCAGTAATAAAAAAGCAGACAAAAGAATACTAAAGAAGTTTAGTAAAGTTGTCAAAAGAGATGCTGGAAGATCACACGGTAGAATTTCGGTATACCAAAAAAGAGTTGGTGCAAAAAAGAGGTACAGGCAAATAGATTTTAAAAGAAATAAATTTAATGTTGAGGGTAAAGTGGTCTCTATAGATTACGATCCAAATAGAACATGTGACATAGCGTTAATTTCTTATGTAGATGGAGATAAGGCATATATTCTGCGACCTACTGAACTAAATGTAGGTGATGTTGTTATGTCTGGGGAAAAGTTAGAAGCAAAGGTTGGAAACGCTATGCAAATGAAGAATATACCAATTGGTTTACCAATCCATAATATCGAATTATATCCAAATGCTGGTGGTAAATTTGTAAGAAGTGCTGGTACAGCAGCTTATATTACAGCAAAAGAAGGCAAATATGTTAATGTTAAAATGCCGAGTGGCGAGGTTAGAAAGTTTTTATCTGAGTGTAAAGCTACAATTGGACAATTAGGTAGAGACGAATGGAAATTGGTTAAATTAGGTAAAGCAGGCAGAAGTTATCATATGGGTAAAAGGCCAAAAACAAGAGGTAAAGCAAGGTCTGATTCACACCCATTAGCAGGTTCGTACAGTAGAAGAGTTGGTAGACATCCTGTTGATAAATGGGGTAATTTAGCAAAAGGTAAGAAAACCAGAAAAAGAAAGCATACTGATAAGTATATAGTTAAAGACAGACGAATTAAGTAGAAAAATCTTTTCAAATAAAGAGTTTTCTGCTACTATAGGCACTTATGTCAAGATCATTAAAGAAAGGTCCATTTGTGGACGAAAAGCTTATGAAAAAAGTGAATAAGGCAAAAGAAACAGGTGATCGAACGCCTATTAAAACATGGGCAAGATCTTCAAGTATTACGCCAGAAATGGTTGGTTTAACATTTGAGGTTCATAATGGTAAAAAGCATATACCTGTTTATGTAACTGAATCTATGGTTGGGCATAAGTTGGGTGAATTTGCTCCAACAAGAACGTTTAGATCGCATGCTAAAAAGAAAGGTAAATAATTATGTTAAAAGAAAAAAGTAACGCAACAAAAAAAGAAGTTATTAAAAGTACCTACAAAAATGCTCATATTTCTCCGAGTAAAGTTAGGTTAACTGCTAATGAAATCAGAGGAAACGAAGTAAGACCAGCATTAAATAAACTTACTTTTTACAACAATAAAGCATCGAAAATTTTAAAAAAGGTTTTAATGTCTGCAGTAGCAAATGCAAATCAAAAAGGATATGAAATGGATAACTTATATGTAAAAGATGTTAAATTGGGAAAAGGTTTAACTTTAAAAAGGTACAGATATGGTTCACACGGACATATTCATCCAATACTAAAGAGATGGTCAAATATAACAATTGAATTAGGAGTGATAAATAGTTCTAAAAAAATAGAAAAGAAGGAGGAACCTAATGAGTAGAAAAATAGACCCAATAGGTTTAAGAGTTGGTATTACAAAACCATGGTTATCTTCATGGTTTGCTGAAGGTGATAGATATGCAGATAGAGTTGTTGAAGATGCCAAAATAAGAGCTGTGTTGCGAAAAAAACTAAGAACAGCAGGGTTAGATTCAATTTTGATTGAAAGATCAATAAAATCTGTTAAAATAATAATTCGCGTAACAAGACCTGGGGTTGTTATTGGAAGAAAAGGTACTGGATTGTCGCAAATAAGAGAAAGCATAAAAAAGATAACAAAGGATGACATAGATCTTTTGATAGAAGAAGTAAAACAACCAGAATTAAGTGCACCTGTTGTGGCAGAAACTATAGCTATGCAAATTGAAAAAAGAGTTAGCCCTAAGAGGGCGATTAATGTAGCGGCAGATAAAGCAATGGAGTCAGGGGCTAAGGGTATAAAAATTGAGGCCGGTGGAACTTTATTTGGCCCAAATAGTATGGGAACAGTTATAACAACATCAAGAGGACCTGTTCCTACGCAAACATTAAGGGCTGATATTGATTATGCAAAAACAGTAGCTTACACAAGAGGTGGAACGATAGGAATAAAAGTTTGGATTTATAAAGGAGAAGAAAAATAGTTTTATACTAAGGAGATTATTATGTTAATGCCAAAAAAGACAAAATACAGAAAGCAGATGAGAGGAAAAAACAGAGGTATAAGTACTCGTGGCTATGAATTAAATTTTGGTGAATATGGGTTAAAAGCAGTAGAGAGAGGTTATCTAACATCACGGCAAATTGAAGCTGCAAGAAGAGCTATAACAGGTACAACAAAAAGAGGTGGAAAGGTATACATTAGAGTTTTTCCAGATAGGCCTGTAACTAAAAAACCTTTAGAAGTTAGAATGGGTAAGGGAAAAGGTGCTGTCGATCAATATACAGCTAGGGTAAAACCTGGAAAGATATTATTTGAACTAGCAGGTGTTGAAGAAAGTGTGGCAAAAGAAGCGTTTCGAATAGCTTCTGCAAAATTGCCAATGAAAACAGTATTTGTTTCAGATGAGGATTAATTATGACGGTAAAAGAATTAAGACAACAAGATAAAAAAGAATTACAAAAAACACTTGTAGAAAAGAATAAAGAATTAATTGATAAAAAGTTAGAGCTTAAAATTGGAAAAGAAAAAAACACATCGATTGTAAAAAAATTAAAAAAAGAAATTGCGCAAATAAAAACAGTAATTCGTGAAAAGGAGGTATTAAATGAAGGGTAAAACATTAACGGGAAAAGTTGTATCAACCAAAATGCAAAAAACATGTGTTGTTGAGGTTGGTACAGCAAAAAAACATAAGAAGTATAACAAAAGATATACTTCACATAAAAAATATAAAGTACATTATGATGGAATTGATTTAAAAGAGGGTGACACAGTTGTAATAAGAGAAGTAGCACCGATAAGTAAGCATAAAAATTTTATAGTTATTGAAAAGTTGTCATGATACAAAAACAATCGGTATTAAAATGTGCAGATAACTCGGGAGCAAAAAGATTAAATGTAATCGGAATTCCCGGGTATTCAAAAAAGAGATTTGCTCAAATTGGAGATGTAGTAACCTGTTCAGTAAGAGGTACTACGGGTGTAGGTACAAATGTTAAAGATCATGAAGTTGTTAGAGCTGTAATTGTTAGAACTAGAAAAGAAATTAGAAGAAGAGACGGTTCGTATATAAGGTTTGATGATAATGCTGCAGTTGTTATAGATAAAAACAAGGCACCAAGAGCAACTAGAATTTTTGGACCAGTTGCCCGTGAGTTAAGAGATAATGGCTACAATAAAATTGTGTCATTAGCTCCTGAAGTTTGGTAAATTATGAAAATAAAAAAAGGTGATACCGTAATGGTAATAACAGGTAAATATAAAGGTAAAAAAGGGACTGTTGAAAGAGTTTATTCAGACGAGTCTAAAGTTTTGGTTGAAGGTGTTAATGTTGTTACAAAACATATGAAGCCCACAGCTAAGGCAGGAGGAGGGATTATTAAAGTAAATAGACCTATTGATATATCAAATGTTATGTTAGTATGTCCAAAGTGTGGAAAACCTACAAGGGTAGGATATAAAGTAGAAAACAACAAAAAGTATAGATATTGCAAAAAATGTGGAGAAGTTATTAAATAATTATGACTTTAAAAGAAGAGTATCAAAAAACAATTTCAGAACAATTGATGAAAGAACTTAATTTGAGTTCTAAGTTAGCTGTTCCTAAATTAAAGAAGATTGTAATAAATATGGGTGTTGGAAGAAACAGAGATAATAAACAGTTTATTGAAGAAGCGATAAACGATGTTACTATGATTTCTGGACAAAAACCATCGTTAAGAAAAGCAAAGGTATCTATTTCTAACTTTAAGTTAAGACAAGGGCAGTTAGCGGGTATCTCTGTAACATTAAGAGGCGATAGAATGTGGGATTTTTATGAAAAACTTGTTAAAATAGTTTTTCCTAGAATGAAGGATTTTAGGGGAATTTCACCTAAGTCTTTTGATGGAAATGGAAATTATAATATTGGGTTTACAGAGCACATTATATTTCCAGAGATTGACGCTAATAAAGTGTCATATATAAAACCGTTACAAGTTACAATTAGTACAAGTGCTAAAAATGATGAGGAAGGATATAAATTATTAAAAGCTTTATATATGCCATTCAAAGATGTCAAAAGTGAAAATCAAAAAGTTAATCAAAGTAAAAAATAGTTTAAGAAAATTATGCCAAAGAAATCACAAGTAGAAAAATGGAAAAAACCGAAAAAATATAAAGTGAGAGAATATAACAGATGTGAAAGATGTGGTAGATCGCATGGTTACATGAGAAAGTTTAAATTATGTAGAATTTGTTTCCGGGAACTCGCTCACCAAGGTGTACTTCCTGGAGTACGAAAAGCAAGCTGGTAATATGATGACAGATTCAATATCAGACATGTTAACAAGAATACGAAATGCCCAAGAAAGGCAAGATGCAGTTGTTGAAATGCCTTATTCTAAAAAATTAGAAAACATTGCTAAAGTACTTAAAGATGAGGGGTATATAGAAGATGTAAAAGTATTTAAATATGATAATAAGGCATACAAAGGGTTGAGCTTGAAATTAAAATATAATGCTGAGGGTAAACCTGCTATTCAGCACATATCAAGAGTATCTAAACCAAGTTTAAGAGTTTATAAAAAATATGATGAAATCAAGCCGGTATTAAGTGGTTATGGTATGTATGTTATATCAACATCAAGAGGTGTTATGTCTAGCACAGAAGCAAAAAGAAAAAAGTTAGGAGGAGAAGTTATTTGTAAAGTTTTTTAATATTATGAGCAAATTAGGAAAAACTCCAATTGATATACCAAGCGGAGTTGAAGTAACAATTGAAGATGACAAAATTAAAGTGAAAGGTCCAAAGGGTGAATTATCTGTAAATAATATGCCAATGGTTAATGTGGAAGTTAAAGATAATCAAGTAATTTTAAGCATAAAAGATGAGAATGAAGAGAATGCAAAGGCATATTGGGGATTAGTAAGATCATTAATCCAAAACTGTATAATAGGTGTTACCGAGGGCTTTTCAAAAGAATTGGAATTAGTTGGAATAGGCTATCGTGTCGAAAAAGTTGGTAATAATCTTAAGTTATTTGTTGGATATTCGCATGATGTAATAGTTGAGGCACCAGAAGGAATTACATTTGATGTCGAGGGTAATACAAAGATAAAAGTGTCGGGAATTGATAAACAACAAGTCGGTCAAGTGGCTGCAAACATTAGAGCAATACGAAAACCTGAACCATATAAAGGCAAAGGAATCAAATATGTTGATGAAATAATTAGAAGAAAACAAGGCAAAGCCGCTAAGTCAGCAGCGTAATAGTTATTAATAATTATGGTTAATTTATATAAAACTACAAGAGAACGAAGACAAGCAAAAATACGAAATAAAATTCGTGGTAATGCGAAAAAACCAAGATTTAACGTTTTTAGATCTAATAAATATATATATGTACAAGCAATAGACGATGTAAAAGGTGTTACGATTACATCTTTTTCTTCATTAAAACTTGATAAAAAAGACTTAAACAAGACCAAAACCGAACAAGCAATCTTAGTCGGAGAGAATTTTGGAAAATTACTAATAAAGAAAGGAATTAATACAGGAGTATTTGACAGATCTTCTTACAGATACCATGGTAGAGTAAAAGCTTTAGCAGATGGAATTCGAAAAGCAGGTGTAAAATTTTAAGTTTAAATATTTGATTTAACATGAAAGACATTAAAAAAGAAACAACAAAAAAAGAAATAAAGAAAAAAGAAGTTTCACCGAAGAATAAAAACTTTGACAATCAAGAAGAAACCGGAATCGAAGAAAGATTACTTAAAGTTAGAAGAGTTTCTACAAAAAGAGCTGGTGGATCATCTTTTCATTTTTCAGTTTTAGCTGTGGCAGGTGATCATAACGGAAATGTCGGTGTTGCAATAGCAAAATCAAAAGAAAATACATTGGCAATTCAAAAAGCAAAAGATAAAGCAAGAAAAGAAATGTTTAATGTTCCAATTACTGAAAGCGGTAGTATACCTCACGAAGTTTATATTAAAGATGGGTCATCAGTGTTATATTTAAAACCAGCTCCAGAAGGTGCAGGTATTATAGCGGGAGGAAGTTTAAGACATATACTAGAATTAGCGGGATACAAAAATGTATCGGCAAAAATAATTGGTACTAACAATCAAATTAATAACTCGTATGCATTAGTAAAAGCATTAAAAAGTTTAAGAAAGGATTAATATGAGCAAGATATTATCAAATCTAACAAAAAAAGATGGAATTCCCAAAAAGGCAAAAAGAGTTGGGCGAGGTTATGGGTCAACAAAAGGAGGTCACACTGCAACACGAGGTATGAAGGGTCAAAAGTCTAGATCAGGTGGAAAAACAAGAGTTTGGTTTGAGGGTGGACAAACACCATTAGTTAGAAGATTGCCTTATAGAAAAGGGTTTAATAATCCCAACAAAAAAGATGTAGTAGCTGTTAACTTTTATGATTTAGTTGCAGTAATAAATGAAACAGATAAAATTACACCAGAATTACTTATGGATAGTGGTGTAATAGAAGCAGGATTGTACGATGAGATTAAAATATTGTCCAAAGGTGAGATTACAAAAAAGGTAGAATTTTCTGGGTTTACATATTCCAAAAAGGCTAAAGAAAAAATAGAAAAAGCTGGTGGAAAAGCTCAATAAAATTCTTCTCTTGTTGTTAATCTTACAATATAATCTATAAAGTTTATTATAAATTTAGTTGCTAATAATATTTTACGGTTTAGCAACTAAAATTTGTGTGATACACTCATTTTATAAGTATGATTGATGTAATAAAAAAGGCATTTCACATTCCGGATGTAAGAAAAAAAATATTTGTAACATTTGCAATTTTGGCATTGTACAGATTTTTAGTTCATATTCCAGTACCAAACGTTGATTTAAACGCAATAAAAACAATATTTGAACAAAACCAACTGTTTAATGTGATAAATTTATTTTCTGGTGGTGGATTATCTCAAGTTTCAATTATATCCTTGGGTGTTGGCCCTTATATTACAGCATCGATTATAATGCAACTATTAACAATGGTTGTGCCTCAGTTAGAAGAATTATCAAAAGAGGGACAGTACGGTAGAGAAAAAATAAATCAATATACACAATTTCTGACATTACCATTGGCAATAATTCAATCATATGGTTTATATTTTATATTTTCAAAACAACAAGTTGGTAATTTATCAATAATGGGAAATATGGGGCCATTTGATATATTAATGATGGTTACTATTATGACTGGTGGTGCGTTTTTACTTATGTGGATAGCTAATTTAATAACAGATTATGGTGTTGGAAATGGTGTCTCTATTATTATATTTGCAGGTATATTAGCAAGAATTCCTTCTAGTTTAAGCAATATAACCTTAGTTGGAGCAGATGCTGCACAAATGTTTAATATATTAGTATTTGTAGCCATTTCATTAGTTGTTATTGCCGGAGTTGTTTATGTAAACGAGGCATATCGCAAAATCGAAATTCAGTATTCCGCAAGAGTATCTGGAAGTAAAACAACAGGCGGAGGGTCAAGTTATATACCAGTTAAAATAAATCAAGCGGGTGTTATTCCTATAATTTTTGCAGTTTCCATCGTATTATTACCAAGCTTTTTTGCAGGTTATTTACAGCAAACTAGTTCTCAACAATTACAAGATTTTGGGTTGTGGTTATCTATGAACTTTACTCCTGGTAAACCGTTTTATACCGTGTTGTACTTTTTCTTAGTATTTATTTTTACTTATTTCTATACTGCGGTTACATTTAATCCCGAAAAAATTGCTGATGATGTAAGACGGTCTGGTGGATTTATTCCAGGCGTTAGGCCGGGTAAATCTACAGAAAATTATCTAAGTTACATAATAACTAGATTAACTTTCGCAGGTGGAATCTTTTTAGGTGCTATAGCTGTTTTGCCATTAGTTGTGCAAAACTTTACGGGTATAACATCTTTGGCAATTGGTGGTACAGGGTTACTTATTGTAGTTTCAGTAGTATTAGAAACAGTTAAACAAATTGAAGCGCAAGTAATTACGCGTGAATACGAAACATTCACACGTTAATTATATTGGCTAATAAATTATGATAGATAAATTAGGTCAAATGAAAGACTTATATGCATTAAAAAAACAAGCAGATGCAATGAAAAAAGAAATGGAAAAAATACAAGTTGAAGTTTTTGAAGGTGATTACAGAATCATTATGCGAGGTGACCAAACCGTAGTAGCAGTTTATAAAGATGGTGAAGAAATGCCAGAATTGAAGAAATTATTTAATAAGGCAGTAAAAGAGTCGCAAAAGAAAGTAGCTAAACAAATGAGAGGTAAAATGGGTGATCTAGGAATACCTGGATTATAAAAAGTTTAAAGATTGTATATGAAAAAAGAAATAATACTTGTATTAGGACCGCAAGGTTCTGGTAAATCTACTCAGGCAAAACTTTTAGCAGATTATTTAGATTATAAATTTATATCAACAGGTGAACTTGTGCGTAGAGAAAGTAAAAATGGTACTGAATTAGCTAAAAAGATTCAGTTTTATCAATTAAAAGGCGAGCTTGTTCCTGATGATATTATAGAAAAAATGCTGTTTGATGAGATGAATAAATCAGAGCATTTCGGATTCTTAATTGATGGATTTCCCAGAAATAAAAACCAATTAAAAGATTTTTTGGAATTCTTAAAAATAAACGACTATTCATTAGTAAAAGTTTTTTATTTAGATGTATCTTTAAATGAATGTTTAAACAGAATAAAACTCAGAAGAGAGATTGAAAACAGACCTGATGAAAGTGAAGAAGCAGTAAAAAAGAGATTAGATATTTATTTTTCAGAAACTGCACCATTATTGGAAGCATATAAGGACTTAGGAGTTCTTGTAAGAATTGATGGAGAAAGAACAATAGAGGAAATTCAAGACGAGTTGCAAGATATAATGAATGAATATTTAGAAGAAGTGAGAAGAAATAATTATGAATAATATATTATCCAAAGAATCAATAGATATAATGCAAGAAGCAGCTAAATATGCGGTTGATATCATGAATTCTGCCTTGTTTATATCTGTAGCTGGAACAAAAACCATAGAAATAAACGATTTTATACAAGATAAAATGGATAAATATGGTGTCGAACCGTGGTTTAAAGAAGTTGATGACTATAAATATGCATCGTGTATTTCTGTTAATGAAGTATGGTTGCATGGAATTCCCAACGATACTGTCTTAAAAGTTGATGATATTGTATCAATTGACCTTGGGGTAAAGTATAAAGATCATTATATAGATCATTGTTGGACAATATCTGTTAAAGAAAAATATGATTCTATAGATACAATTAGGGATCAATTTTCAAACAGTGATTCTGAGGTGGAAAGGTTTTTAAAAACAGGAGTATATGCTTTAAATTCTGCAATTGAAAGAGCATACCCCAAAAATAGGATAGGTGATATATCGTCTGTAATGCAGGATATAGTGGAAAGTGCTGGGTATTCAGTGATGGATGGATACGGGGGGCATGGAATAGGCTATGATGCTCATATGGACCCACATATTCCATGCCATGGATATGAAGGATCTGGTAAGAAAATTAAGAAAAACATGGGATTGGCTATTGAAGTTATGTATGCAATGGGTGATGGAGAATGGTTTGTTGACAAAAGCGACGGATGGTCTATTGTTACAAAAGATAAAAGCAAAACAGGTATGTTTGAACATACAGTAATTGTAACTGAAAATGGTCCAGTGATTTTAACGAAATAGTTATTGACTATGCGAAATATTACTATATTATATTAAAAGTCGCACAATTAAGTGATGTATTGTTTTTTATTTTGATTGTAGTATAAATTTGCTATTTTATAGACAAATCAACATAACGATTAAGATATCGACAATTTTAACAATTGTGCTACAATAATGCAGTAAACTAGGTTCTTAACTTATAAGACCTTTTCCTGCAATGCCGTTTGGCAAAACGCACAGTATATTTATGGCTAAAAAAGATTTAATCGAATATACGGGCACTGTTGTAGAAGCTTTGCCTGATGGAAAATTTAAGATAAAGTTAGATGATGAAGACAAAGAAATTGTCGGATACATCGCTGGAAAATTGAGAAAGTTTAAGATATATATATTGCCTGGTGATAGGGTAAAAGTAGAATTTAGTAAATACGATTTAGAAAACGGTCGTATTACATATAGATTAAAAAAATGAAAGTAAAAGCAAGCGTAAAAAAAAGATGTAGACATTGTAAAGTAGTTCGCCGAAAGGGGAAAGTTTACATAATTTGTAGTGCAAATCCAAAGCACAAGCAACGACAAGGATAACTATGCCAAGAATAGCAGGAGTTGATATTCCAAATAATAAAAGAATCGTAATAGCATTAACATATATTTATGGAATTGGACTGTCTACATCTAAAGAAATATTAGAAAGAGCTAAAGTTGATGAAAATATAAGAGCAAAAGACTTAACAGATGAACAGTTAGCTTCTATTAGAAATGTGATAGAAAAAGGGCAATACATGGTTGAAGGTGAATTAAGAAGAGTTGTAAGTCAAAATATTAAGAGATTAAAAGATATTCAATGTTATAGGGGAATTAGGCATATTAGAAACTTGCCGGTAAGAGGTCAGAAAACACAAAAAAATGCAAGAACAAAAAGAGGTAAAAGAGTTGCTGTTGGTGGAGCAAATCCAAAAGCGGCAGCTAAAACTTAGTTATTAGATGAATTGTCACGGTAGTTTAGTCGTGACTATTTTATATTATGGCAAAAGCTAAAAAAACAGTTAAAAAGACAAAGAGAACCAAGCAAATTCCACAAATTGGAAATGTATATGTATTTTCAGGATATAATAATACAATTGTTACAGTTACAGATTTAGATGGCAATACAGTATGTTGGGCATCAGGAGGAACAAGTGGATTTAAAGGATCAAGAAAATCAACACCTTATGCGGCTTCAGTTGTTGGTGAAAATGCAGCAAAAGAAGCAGTATCTTTAGGAATGAAGGAAGTTACAGCGTACATAAAAGGTATAGGAAGTGGAAAATCACAAGCCGTAAAGGCTATTAGAAACGGTGGGTTAGTTATAAACAAAATAGTAGATATTACACCTATTGCACATAATGGGTGTAGACCAAAGAAACGAAGGAGAATATAAAATGTCACGATACTTAGGACCAAAATGTAAATTATGCAGACGAGAAGGCACAAAGTTGTTCTTAAAAGGTGCAAAATGTTATAGCGATAAATGTCCTATGAATAAAAGATCGTATCCACCTGGACAACATGGTCCATTACGAAGAAGAAGACTATCTGATTATGGTAGACACTTAAGAGAAAAACAAAAAGTAAAGAGAATCTACGGTGTTTTAGAAACACAATTCAGAAGATATTATGATAAAGCAGCAAGAAAAAAAGGTGTTACAGGGCAATTACTACTTCAGATGTTAGAAAGAAGGTTAGACAATGTTGTATATTCAAGTGGATTAGGATTGTCAAGAATGCATGCTAGAAAATTAGTTAGACAAGGAAAAGTTAAAGTAAATGGGAATGTGGTTACAATTCCATCATACCAAGTTAATACGGGAGATATGGTAGAATGTGACTTTGTTGAAGCAAAACCGAAGGATGACGCTGAAATGCCCGCTTGGTTAGAATGGGATAAAAACAAAAAGGGAATAAAGATATCAAGATTGCCAGAAAGAGATGATATTAGTTCAGAAATCAATGAGCAATTAATAGTTGAATATTATTCACGCTAATAGAGAGACCTAATTATCTTTCTGTTAGTGTTAAAAAAAGATATGTATAATCTTAAAAAAATAAATTTTAATACAGTAGAAAAAACCTCAACAAAAGGGGTTTTTGAAATAACACCATTAGTTAAGGGGTTTGGATATACAATAGGTAGTGGTTTAAGAAGAACACTTTTTTCCTCAACAAGAGGAGCTGCTATTGTATCTGTTTCTATTGATGGGGTTTCACATGAATTTTCAACAATAGAGGGTGCAACTGATGATGTATTACAAATATTATTAAAGTTAAAGAAAGTTATTGTTAAAATGTCACCAGAATTTGAATTAGACGATACAGTAGAGCTTAAGATTGATGTAAAAGGACCAGGGGATGTTACAGCAGGCGATATTTCAGAAGATGCAGGAGTTGAAATAATAAACAAGGATTTTGTTATAACCACATTAAATACAGCAAAAGATACATTTAAAGCCACTTTACTTGTTAAACCAGGTTATGGATATGAACAAGTTGATGAAGATGCCGATGTCCCAAGAGGTACGATTTTATTAGATGCTAATTACACACCAATTGTTAATGTAAGTTATGATGTTGATGTAGCAAGAGTTGGAAGAGATGATAATTTTGATAAATTGGTATTAACAGTTGAAACAGATGGTTCTGTTGAACCAGAAGAAGCGGTTAGAAATGCAGCAAAGATATTAAAAGAGTTTTTCTATAAAGTTGAAACAGGAGAAGAATATAACGATGAACAAGATGCGTTATTAGCTCAAGCTTCAGCATTAGAAGATGAAAAGGAAGCACAAGCAAATGCGGCGGGTGTAACAACACAAAGCGGGATTGCGTTAGAAGAAGTTTCATTAGAAGAACTTAGACTTCCAACAAGAACTGTAAACGCACTTAAAAAAGCAGGAATAAATACTTTAGCAGATTTATCTGAAAGATCTGAAGACGAATTGTTAAGGGTTAGAAACCTTGGTGAGAAATCAATAAGAGAAATCATTGCTTTATTAGAGAAAGAGGGTTTAAAAAAGTAAGTTAGTTTGAATTCCTCATAATAAATATGAGACATAGAGTAAAAAAGACAAAATTAAACAGAGATAGAGATGGAAGAATAGCCTTAGAAAGAGGTTTGATTAAACAAATCATTGCATATGGATCTGTAGAAACAACCTTAATGAAAGCAAAATATATAAGACCAAAGGTTGAAAAACTGGTAACAAAAGCAAAAAAGAACGATTTAGCAACAAGAAGATTACTTATTCAGAGAATTGATGACAAAAAATTAGTAGATAAATTATTAAAGGATATTGCACCAAAATACAAAAAAGTAAATGGTGGTTATTTAAGAATTAGACGAACCGAAGTAAGAAAAGGTGATGCTGCACAAATGGCGGAAATATCATTTGTTGAAGTTGTGCAACCTAAGGTGGATACACAAAAAACTAATAAAAACCCGACTAAAAAAGATGTTGTAGATAAAAAGACTACAAAAAAAGAAAATACAACTAGTAAAAAAGAAAAAGTTGAAAAGAAAGGTAAATAAAAATGACAAAAACAACTAGTGCAACAAAAAAGAAAGAAGTAGTAAAAAAATGGCACCACCTCGATGCTGAAAATAGAGTATTAGGGCAATTAGCAAATGAAATTGTTGAATTGTTAATGGGAAAACACAAAGTAAATTATTCGCCAAATATGAATATGGGGGACGGCGTGATAGTAACAAATTCTAAAAAAGTAGTATTAACAGGAAATAAAGAATTGGGGAAAGTATATTACAGACATTCAAGAAAAGTTGGTAACTTAAAATCATTAACGGCATCACAAATCAGGGCAAAAAACCCAAATAAATTAATTTATTTAGCTGTAAAAGGGATGTTACCTAAAAACAAATTAAGAAAAGCAAGATTAGCAAATCTTAAAATATACGAGGGTGCAGAACACCCACATGAGGCTCAAATAAAAAAGTAATAATAATTAATAAAAAATATGGCAGAAGCAAAAGAAAAACCATTAAAAGAAGAAACAACAACAAAAAAAGTTACAAAAGGTAAAAAGAAATTTTATGCTGGTACTGGTAGAAGAAAGGAATCAGTTGCCAGAGTATGGTTATATGATGAAAAGGGAGAGTTCACGGTAAATGGTAAGCCGATTAAAGAATACTTTACAAGCAGAGAAGAAACTCTAGAATGGGTAAAGCCATTTCATGCAATAGGAATTTCACATCCTCAATCTAAATTTAGTGCTTCAATAAAAGTGCATGGAGGAGGTAAAAGTGGACAATTAGGTGCAGTAAGGCTAGGCTTAGCAAGAGCATTGGTAGAATTAGATTCAGAAAATAAAGCAGTATTAAGAACCGCCGGGTTACTAACAAGAGATCCACGACAAGTTGAGCGAAAGAAACCTTTCTTCAGAAAAGCAAGAAAGAAACCTCAATATTCAAAGCGTTAAAATCATATTTTACACAAGTTGATTTACACATATTTTTATATGCTCAATTTGATATAATTGTTGCAGTATGTCTGTAAAAACTCCCAAATACATTGATTACAAAGATTTAAAATTATTTCCAATAGGCATTGGAACATGGGGTATTGGTGGGTTGTTGCATAAAGATTCAAATAATAATGATAAAAAACAAGTAGACGCTCTAATTCATATGTTGTCTAAGGGTATGAATTATATAGAAGGTAATTTATTCTATGCTGATGGATATTCTGCAAAATTGCTTTCTATTGCCCTAAAAGAATTTGGTGTTAATAGACAAGATATATTTTTGGTGCAAGCTATATATCCGTATACTAATGAATCAGTAAGCGACATTGAAGATGAGAATAGGCGATTTTTAGAAATATTTAATACTGAATATGTCAATGCTATTCAATTTACTCACGAAATGTTTATAAAATATGATAAAGCTAGAATGTATGAATTTTTGCATAAAGCATTGCAAAATAAAATTACTAAATTTGTAAGTGTAACCAATTTAAATAAAAATTATTTAGAAGATTTTTATAGGGAATTTAAAGATGCAACTTTTGCGCATGAGATTGGTTTTAATTTTGAAACCCGTGAAAATTATGATAACGGTGTAATTCCATATGCAACTGAAAACAATATATTAAATGTGATTTATCAACCATTAAGAAGAAATAGAACTGCTAAAAGAAATTGGCCATTATTGAATGAACTTGCTAACGAGTATGATGCTACTCAAAATCAGGTTATCTTAAGTTGGTTAATTGCAAAAGGTTATTTACCATTAGTTAAAAGTGAAAATAAAGAGCATATAGACGAAAATCTTAAGTCAATTAACTTAAAATTAAGTAAAAAAGACATTAAAAGAATAGATGACTTTAGAGTTCCAAATTATATACCACCTAAAATTGATTGGAATTATAATGGTGATGGTGTTAAAATTTCTCAGTTAAGTAATGTATTTGACGAAGAATACGATAATAAATAATTATTAGTGCTTAGCGGGGTGTGGCGCAGTTGGCTAGCGCGTACGCATGGGGTGCGTGAGGTCGTGGGTTCAAGTCCCACCACCCCGACCAAGAAATAAAGTATTTAATTTAAATTAGTTTTTTATTAATATGTTCTTATGAAAGTTGTTTTTGCAAATGTTTTACAAGGTTTTGTTTATGCTGATGTTTTACACAAACCAGAATCAATGATATTTAAAAGATTTTCTATAGAGGAATATGTAGAATATTTTGTTTCTTTAGATCCAGACTTATTATTTATTAGTGAATTGTTAATAGAGAATAATAATGGGAATTCCGAATTTGCTGATGAGTTAGTTAAAAAATGTAATTTTAGAGATTATAGAGTATTAGTCACTGAAAAATCTTGGTTGTATGTAGGGAGAATGTATGGTATGGGGATTTTTTCTAAATATAACCTAAATAATTATGAAATATTTAAGTTACCTAATCCAAAATTTGAGGTAGATAGACCAAATGGTGAACACTGGATATTACATGATAAGTATGCACAATCAGCAAAGGTAAATGTAAGTGGCTTAGATATAAATATTTTTCATTTACATTACTTCCCTTTGCATCACTTTAATAGGAAACTAAGTGATCCAGAAATGATTGAATCTAGAAATGCATTAATAAAATACTTTAAAAATAAAGGTAAAAGGTACCCTACATTGGTTGTTGGGGATTTCAATAATAAAGATGAATCTCTAGATGTCTTGTTCCCTGAATTATTTGAAAATGGATGGTTAGCAGAAAGTATTGTCACTGAAACAACATTAGTAGATGGGCATGAACAATTAGATCATATTTTATATACCCCAATATACTTTGATGTGCAAGAGGCTAAAGCTGAAAGATATTTATCAGATCATTATTCTTTGTATGTTGATTTTAATATTGTGATGAGATAGTGTTTAATACCTCTTTAAATTCCAACATAAAAAAGATTTATTTATTTGAAATTTTTAGTGCAATGTTTTTTGCTGTGCCAGTAATGGTTTTGTTTTGGAAAGACAATGGATTATCTTTAACTCAAATAATGATTTTGCAATCGTTTTTTTCGATATTAATTGTTCTATTAGAAATTCCTAGTGGTTATTTTGCTGATTTGTATGGGCGAAAAATATCTCTAGTAATTTCTGCATTAGGTTTATTTTTTGCGATTTTAATTTATAGCTTTGGATATACATATTTT
>CAZDNW010000043.1:0-2120 GCA_964506905.1 uncultured Candidatus Saccharibacteria bacterium | reverse complement strand
TTTCTGTTTAATCACTTATATATTTGTGCTAATGTTTTAATGTATGAATTCTGCCAAAGATTATTTGCTGTCATCGTTAAATGAAGAACAAAAAGAAGCTGTTGTTTATAGTGATGGTCCTGCATTGATAATTGCAGGCCCTGGGTCGGGCAAAACACGGGTTTTAACTCACAAAGTGGCATATTTGATTTACGAAAAGCGTGTTTTGCCCGACCAGATTTTAGCAGTAACTTTTACAAACAAAGCAGCTTTAGAAATGCAAACAAGGGTTGTTGAACTTTTAAATGAAATTAAAGAACATGAAGGGGAATTTAAAGGTGATGATAGTAATAAAGATTTTGGTAAAGACGACACCAGTTTTTCGGATAATACAGATGATGCAGTAAATTCCCCGCAAGGTGAAGAAGAAAGATTTAATCGTCTAATTTTAGATGAAGAGGGATTTGCAGATTTACCACCCGAAGATTTTTATACAAAAACCTCAAAATGGATAGGAACTTTTCATTCTTTGTGTGCAAGAATTTTAAGAAAGGAGTACAGATATATAGATGTAACGCCTGGTTTTGTAATTTATGATACAGAAGATTCAACGCGTCTTATTAAAGATGTTTTAAAAGAGTTGGATATTTCGGATAGTAATTTAGCACCCAAATCGGTATTATCTACGATTTCTAGAGCAAAAGGTGAAATGATGTCGCCTGCAAAGTTTAAGGATGAAGCGTCTAGTTATTATTTTCAACAGGTTGCCAAAATTTATGAAATATATCAAAAGAAATTACGAGAGAATAATGCGTTGGATTTTGGTGATTTGCTTTATGAAACTGCGCAAATTTTTACCAACGAAAAACAAGTGTTAGAAAAGTATCAAAGAATGTTTGGGTATATTTTGATTGATGAATATCAAGATACCAATAGGGTGCAGTATTATATTGTTAAACGATTGGCAGAAAATCATAAGAATTTAACGGTTGTTGGTGATATTTCACAATCGATTTATTCATGGCGCGGGGCTGATTACAGAAATATGCTTCAGTTTGAGAAAGATTACCCTGATGCTAAAATTTTTAAACTAGGGCGTAATTACAGGTCTACAAAAACAATATTGCAAGCTGCTCAAAGTGTTATTGAAAATAATTCTACGCATATTCCATTAGAACTTTATACAGATAATCCTGATGGAGAAAAAATTAGACTCTATGAAGCAGAACATGAAAAAGCGGAAGCTGAATATGTTACAGATATAATTGCAATGACAATTGCCCGAAGTACGAACCCTGAGTACTATCCGGAACCTGTGAAATATAGTAATTTCGCCGTGTTATACCGTACAAATGCACAGTCTCGTGTTATTGAAGAAGCTTTTATAAACGCACAAATTCCATATAAAATTATTGGGGGAATGCGGTTCTATGATCGCAAGGAAATTAAGGATGTGCTGGCTTATTTGAAGGTTTTTTATAATCCAAAAGATACTATTTCGTGGAAAAGATGTATAAACACACCGCCTCGCGGAGTAGGTAAGAAGACTTTGGCAAGAATAGAAGAAAGTGGGTTTGATGTAGATTTAATTGAGGAAATTACAAAATTACCTTGGAAGAAATACATGAAAATGGCACAAGAAAAGACGGCAACAACACTAGAATTGTTAGATGCAGTGTTAAAACAGTTTGGTTATTTGGAATATCTTGACGACGGAACAGAAGAAAGTTTGTATAGAATTGAAAACTTAAAAGAATTAAGAACAGTGGCAGACCAGTTTAAAGATATTAACGAATTTTTAGAACGAATTGCGTTGGTTGAATCGTCAAATAAACCTGATTTTCAAAATGATGATGCAGTGATTTTAATGACATTGCATTCTGCAAAAGGGCTAGAATTTGATACGGTTTTTTTGGTTGGTATGGAAGAAGGGATATTTCCACATTCAAGGTCTATGGCTGATGAAAACCAGTTAGAAGAAGAACGCCGTTTGTGTTATGTGGGTATTACTAGAGCAAAGAAACGGTTATATTTAACATACACAAGAAACAGAACTTACTTTGGTTCTACTTCTAGCTCTATAGGTTCTAGGTTTTTAGGTGAGATTCCAGAAGGGGCTATTGAATTTATTAGTGGGTAAT
>CAZDNW010000042.1:0-5787 GCA_964506905.1 uncultured Candidatus Saccharibacteria bacterium | reverse complement strand
GCCCACATTAATTTTATGGGGAACTCAAGATGAGTTGTTTTGTAAAGATATTGCATATAAATTCAGCCAGTTAATTAAAAATTCGGAACTTAAATTTATAAATGGAAATCATGATTGGGTTTTGTTGTGTGAAAAGTTTAAAGTATTAAATGTATCTTGGTAATTATTAATGTATAATGATGTTATATGCCTTTTTTACCTATACCACCAGTTGCTAGTATTGGAACCATATTACCTGAAAATAACGCCCATGGCGGTGAATTTTACGGTGATAATGACCCTCAAATATTTAAATTAGTACAAGAAGCGATGCAAGATACAGATGGTATCGTTTTGGTTATGCAACACCTTGGTAATGAAGCCGATGATAGTGTTACAGGTGAATCTACAGATGATGTTACAAATATTGTTGCAAATCCATCAACCCGCGTGAAAAAAGTATATAAAATGATAAAGGAAGCTAAAGAAAGGGTTGAATCGATTGATGACACTGATATACGGGAATTTTTACTTGATTGGTTCTCATTTGGTATAAGTGGAAATGTTGTTATATCAGGTAAAATATTTACTAGTAATGAAATTACTGAAATTTTATTTGGGGACATATTTGATTTCGATCTATTTGATGTGACAATGAGTGCTGACCAAATGCCCGGACCAGACTTGAGCTTTTTGAACGATAATACTACGCCTTATGATGACGACATGCTAGCTAGCGAAGGCGAACAAAGCAGTAGTCCTGACTTTAATCCTACAGATGGTCCTAACAGTACAATGCAAGGTAACCTTGATGCAAGTGATATAAATTTCGGTGGTGCCAGTACATCAGAGCAAGCATTTTCTAGTAATATAAGTGATATGTTAAAAAGTTTAAATTCGCCCCTAGGTGTTGTATTTATTTTTGATAATACAAAAGATGCTGAAAATTTTTTTGAAAAAGTAGTAGGTATAAGTAGAACTGCGAATGGTGGTACTACTATAGTTTCTGTGTCGAATAAACGAACTCCTGTTATTGGAGTAAATGCTGATTATGATAGGTATAATGATTGGGAATTTGATAATGACCTTTCAACAAGGGTTGCGGGTATAATGAAGCACGAAGAATGGCACATTATATCTCATATCATTCGTCGAGCAAATTACGAAATGCTTGATACGGTAAAAGCACAACTAGATGAGGAACTTTCGAAAGAGAATTGTGACATCGCAACAATTTTACGACTATATAGAGAAGCGTATGTTTTGCCACAAATAGCTGGCGAAATACTCGCAAGATTAATTGAGGTCGAACACTATGGCAAACCGTTAGATTATGCTATAGATGATGTTCAGACAATTTACGACTTTTATCAGAAGTTGTTAAAGTCTGAAAATCAAAAGGCTAGTTCCGTAGTAGCTATGCATACAAAAGCATTGCTAAAAAGACTGAATCGTAGTGAAAAAACTGGTCAGACAGACAACGTTGGTAAACCAAATGTGCATAATAGTCATGATGATGTGCAACAAGGAACTTATGTGAAAGGTACCGAACAAGAAACCAACAATAATAACAAACCAAACGTGCATGAAGAACTAGAAAATAATATTATGCGAGAAGAGACTAACGAATTAATTGAAAAAGGGATTCAATCGTATGTAACCATGAGATTAAAAGGATATACAGATGAGCAAGTACGCGTGTTTTTGACGCTTGTTCCTATGTCTAGGTGGGTAGAGGTAGTTAATATGATGCCTGAGATAGAACATACTTCTGATTCACTTCGAGGTATTTTACAGCACGTACAAAGACTTAGATATACAGCTGGTGATAATATCGTAGTTGAAAATGATGGGCAATTTTCTGTTACCACATTTAAATACAACACAAGATCAAAAAGATTGATAAATGTACTATTCGGTGATGACACATTGCCAGCAATACAACCAGATGAAACGCTAAATTTTCCATATAAAACATTGCAAGGTTGGCAAGAGGTACTATCAGCGGTTATTCCAGATATAAACGTAAAATTAAGTAATGCTGGATTATCAAAAGATGCAAAATTCTCTATTGCTGATATATGGTACGCCATAGCTGAAAATAGTAATACTAAAATGCCGGTCATTGTACAAGTGTATTTTGAGAGATTAAATCGAGAGTATTTGATACAAAGAGTAAAAGCTTCAACAGATAAGATGACAAATTCGCAAAACTAAACTAAGATTAAAAAGATATGAAATTGTTAGTCTACACCTTTCGAACATTTCCGCATAGCCATAAATTAGAAGATATATTTGGTACAGTTTTTGTTTTCGACAAAATAAAAGATGGTTTAATAAAATTTGAAAATTTAATTCTAAAGAATCAACCAAATTTAATACTTGGTGTAGCAAAATCAAATTACAAATTTTCAGTTTTTGAACCAAAAGCAATTAATCAATTTCACAAAAAGGGTAGGGTAAGTAAAAATGAAAAGTTTGAATACCCGTTATTTGTTCCCCATATAAACAATTCTGTATTTAAAGTTTCAAATAAGCCAACAGATTCGTATTGCAATTATACGATATTCAAAATAGCCGAGTTTTTAGAAAGCGAAAGTCTAAACATAGTTAAGTTTTCGTTTGTTCATATACTACCAAAAGATATAGAAGCACTGACAAGTCTTAACCTTACTTAACTCACAATGTATTAAAATTTCAATTATCTTTCATCTGCCACCACCAATATTCCCAAATATAATGCAATGCTAGTTGTTTATACTTTCCGTATCTATCAAAAAACTTAAGCAATCGTTTTACTGACACAGGCTTTTTATCATCAGTACCAAATATTATTTTAGAAAGGATTTTTTGTTCCCAAGGTGAAATGTGGTCAAAAAAATCATATTGATGGAAAACATCAAATAAAATATACCAAACAGTTGCAGGCCCAACTCCGTAGATCTTTAATAAATTCTTCTTTTGCTCGTTTATATCTAATTTTCTTAATTCTAATTCGTCGATTTCATTTGTTCTAAATAAATCATCTATTTTCTTTAAAGTTTTTGCCCTATATCCTAATTTTAATTTACGCAAATCTGTTTCACTTACACTTTTAAGACTTCCAGGTTGCCAAAAACAATACAAATGCATATTATCAAAAACTAGTAAATTTCCATAAGCATTAAATAAATTATCAAGCATTTGTATAGATCTTTTTATATTTGCATTTTGCAATACTAATCCAATTACTAAATATTCATACAATGAGCCTGGGTGTGCAGGTTTTAATCCATATAAATTTTTAATGGGAATTTTAAGATGTTCATCATTTTTAAATGATTGATAAAATTCTGATAAATTTAAATTTAGGTTATATCTATAAATCAATTCATCTTTTAGTTGGTTTAGCTCGTTCGTACGCAATTTTCGATTATTATAGATTTTGGCTATTATTGATTTTTCTTTTGAAATGAATTTTATCCCGAGTTTATGATTATTAAAAACAAATGTTTGCCAAACCACATCTGATTTCCATTTATAGTTTAAAGTCTCAAAATGATCAGGTTTATGAAATGTAAAGTTAAAATTAAATGGTTGGGTAGGAATTAATTCAATTGTTTGCACTAACTTTAACTTCTTCATACTATAAAGTTAGTGCTAATTCTAAAATAATCTAGTGTAGTTGATTACACTAAAGCTGTAGCATATCAATGTTAAAAGTAATTACTAAAGTTTTGGTAGTAGCTAGATTTTATGTGTTAAATTTAGCTAAAATGTTCGCGAAATAACTTATAATCGAAGTGCTAAAGTATAAACTTTACTAAAATTGCACCTACAAAATTCCACATAAAAAGATAAAATAAAAACATGCATACACTACAAAAACTTTTAATAGTAAGACTTATTAACGATAACGGACAAAATTATTCTACTTTAACCAAAGGATATGATGCCGATGATAATGTCGTTTTTCATTTAAAAAAGTTGCAAGAAAACGGCTACATAAAAAAAGAAAACGATAAGTATTATATAACTGCCGAGGGTGTAAAATTGGTAAATTCTTTTTATAGAGTAAACTTAAAAGAAAATGCGTTTAAAATGGTTTATGTTGGATTCGTTTGTGAAAATAATGGGGAATTTTTACTAAAATACCACGATAAAGCAAAAATATCATTTTATAATTTGCCAAGTGGTGCACCTATGTTTGAGAAGCCGATAGACACTGAATTGACTAGATTGTTTTTAGTTGAAACAGGTGTTGAAATTAACCAAAACAGATTTGAATTTGATTCATTTCATTTAAAAACGGTTAAAACTACTAAAGGTGAAGTTATATTTGACGATGGATTTGTAGTGTATAGGGTAGTGGTTACTAATGAAGAACGACAAGAAATGCAATTTGATAAAAATTTTATGTGGAAATCAAAGAAAGAAATAGAAAATATTAAAGAGACTCAAAAATGGCCTGAAGTTGATATTTGCATATTAAGAAAAGGGTGGAATGTTTATAACTCTTACACCGTTATTTCAGATTATCATTTAATATGAAATATATACTAAATTATAGTCATAAAGTTTATTCTAGTCTTTATATTAGATAATATGAAGCATGCAATTAAATTATAATTAATATGGGTTAAACAGAGATGCAGGAAAAACCCATGGTATTGACAATTAACCCATAGTATTGTATAGTTGCAGTATGTTTTGGCGAAAACCAGCAAACACATTCGGAAAAGAAATAACAATAAATTTGGATGAATACGACCTTGACGACAGCGTGAAATCGGTATTGAATGAAACGCTTGGTTCTGGATTAAACTGGAAATATTTGAAATCCAATGATAATATGCTTCAAAGTGAAGAAGCGTTACCCAGTCAAGCAGTATTTCTTGGTTTAGTTGATTTTATTATTGGCCAGGATGGTGATTTTACTAATATCCTTATGCTCCCTAGTATTGGGTTTGGTGTGTATCTAGATATAAATAAAGAATCGCCTGAGAGTCGCAGAATAGCGAGTGGGTACGCTGTATTAAGAATACCTGAATCCGATATGGCAGTATATTTAGGTTTCGATAGAATTAAAGAAGGAGATATTATTATTTACTTCGGAAGGTTAAGAGATGATGAGAAAGATTCATCAGTTAAATATTTTAAACATTCAACATGGCAGGTTGAAGATTTTCGCGAAGCTATCGGTCATATATCTAATGTGTTGCCAGCATTAATAAATTATAGAGAAGATTTGGAAAAAAACGGATACGCTTTTATTAAAGATTATCTTTAATTAATCATACACCATCACACTTGACACCCGCCCCTAAAATAGTACAATTTAATTAATGAGATATATCATCTCGTCCTGCGAGGTAAGTGCGTTTAGAATAAGTGCCTCTACAGCATTATTCTAGGGTGCTCGATGTGCTGTTAACTCGAGGGTTAACACCTAGAGCATGCCCACGGTGTTTAGCCGGGGATACTTAGACAGCGTACTTCCGAGCGGGATAGGTATTATCGTGATTTTTTAATCACTTGCAAGTGTTTAAAAGACTCTCAATCGAGAGTCTTTTTACATTTACCAACCTTAAAAATTCACTTTATTACAACCAGATTTCAATCAAAAATCTTCAATGACCAAAGCAGAAACACCATTGCAAACCGCAATATTACTATCTTGCGTGCTTCTTTAAGTAATGCTACAATCTCAACCATGGCAAAAGGGCATAGACAAATGATTCTTCTTGTTTGTACAGAATGTAAAGAGAAGAACTACATTACAAAAAAGAACAAAATTAACACTACTGAAAAGCTTGAAATAAAGAAGTT
>CAZDNW010000041.1:0-2642 GCA_964506905.1 uncultured Candidatus Saccharibacteria bacterium | reverse complement strand
GATGATGAATTTGTAAAAAATATAAAAAAAGCCGTTGAAGAAGATTCCCCAGAAAGAATTAAAGCTAGAAAAGATCTTGCAAAAAAGAACAGTTGGGAAGGTAAGGTAACAAATCAACTAGAAATTATTAATGAATTTTTTGATGCTTATAAAGATAGTTAAAACCTTAGTATGAAAAATGGTAAAAGTGAAGGCAAGAAAAAAATATTAATTTGTTATCATTCATCTCAGTTTGGAGGTGTTGAAAAGCAAATTCTAGACATAGTTGAGTGTGAATCAAAACATTACGATATATTTGTTATGGTTCCTGATGGGCCGTTAGTAAAAGAATACATAAAGGCAGGAGCACAACATGTTAACTTGTATCCTAAATCAGAATACGATTTAGGATATTCATATAAAATAGCTAAATTTTGCAAAAAGAATAACATACATGCTATACATGGACATGAATTAAAAGTAGGTTCGCTTTCTGTTTTTGGTGGGTTTTTAGGTAGGGTAGAGAAGCGAATCTTACATGTGCATACTCCATTTGTAGAGTGGAAGCATTCAAGTACTAAAAGGCTTTTCGCATTAACTGTTAATACAATAGTAAATTTTATTGTTGCCAATTTTTTTGCCACACATGTTTTAGCATTAACAGAATCTATAAAGCAAATAAGGCATCAAAAAGAGTTTGTATTTAATAGAAAAATAGTAGTTATACCAAATGGACTTAAATTAGATGATTTTGAATTTGATACCGTTGGTCGTAAAAAGATAAGAAAAAGTTATAACATAGGCGATAAAGATTTTGTGTTTGGATATGTTGCGAGGTTGACAGAAGAGAAAGGACATAGTTATTTGATTAGGGCATTTTCTGAATTTAAGAAAATGGTAGACAATAAAAGTATTAAACCAGATATTAGAAATAGGATAAAAAATTCCAAATTAATACTAGCGGGTGGTGGCAAGTTAGAAAATGACTTAAAGAAATTAGTAAATGATTTAAATTTAGATGGCGATGTTATTATTACAGGAAGGTTTGCAGACGAAGATAAGATCCCTCTTTATTCAAGTTTTGATACATTTACTTTTGCATCTTATACAGAAGGGTTCGGAATTGTATTAATAGAAGCTATGGCAATGGGATTACCTGTTATTGCTTCAGATATACCGGTTTTACATGATGTTGGTGGCGATGCAGTAAAATATGCGATTCCTGATGATATTGATGATTGGAAATTAGAAATGCTACGGTTTATTCAAGATGATAAATTAAGAAAAGAATTATCTCTAAATTCCACAAAACAAGCACAAAGATTCTCGATGAAAAGATTTTGTGAAAATTATAAAAACCTGTATAGTTAAAAATATATGAAAGTTCTATTTCAAAGCCGTACAGACTTATTTACTAATAAAGGTGGAGATACTTATCAAATTGAATATACAAAAAAATATATAGAAACGTTATTTCCAGATGTAAAAATAGATATCTCTACAAAGATAAATGAACCGAATATCAATGATTATGATATTGTAAATGTTTTTAATTTAGATTGGATAGTTGAGACTTATCCGCAAGTGATGTGGGCAAAAAAACACAATAAAAAAGTTGTGCTAAATGCAATTCATCATTCTTATAAAGAAGTTAAACGATTTGAAAAAGAAGCAAGATATGACTTTAGAAGAATTACAAACTTTTTGATTCCCAATCAAGAATATTTAGATATGCTAAAAAATGTTGCAAGAAGCACTGTTTTTATGAAGTTTGATAAGTTTAAACCAACTATTACACAATTAAAAATGGGAATAAGAAATCAGCAAAGGGAAATATTAAGAAATGTAGATATGGTAATTGTGCAAACAGAAGCGGAATACCATAGTATTAAAGAAGATTTCAATGTAGATGACTTTAATTATAAAAAAGTGGTTTTAGGGGTAAACACAAAGCTATTTGGTTTTGTTAGCGAAAAGGAATTTGTAGAATACATGAAAGAACATTACGACGTCGATATGAAAAACCACCAATTAGTCTTAAATGTCGGTCGTGTCGAACCTAGAAAGAATCAAATTAATTTAATTAAAGCATTTAGGGAATTCAAAGATGGTGATTCCACAAACAATTCTGATTTTATTTTAGTATTTATTGGAGCTAAAACTAACAAGTCGCCAGAGTTCGTTTATAAATTTAACAAATTAGTGCAAAAATATGATGACATATATTATCTTGGTTCACAGACGCAAAAATTTGTTGCATCTGCGATGGCGAGTAGGATTAACGTGAATCAGACTGGTAGAGATATTACGACGTCAACCATGAATAACGGTTTTAGTCAAAATGTCGAAAAAAATATAACCGAAAATAAAAAGATTTATGTTCAAACAAGCTGGTTTGAAACAATAGGTTTAGTTTCATTAGAGGCTGCCCTCTCAGGTATGTCTGTGGTAGCATCAGGAAATCGCATAAAGGATTACTTAAAAGAATACGCTGTATATTGCAACGTCGGAGAAATCGAATCAATTTCTGATGGTATCAAAAAAGCTGTTAATAAAGACGTAGATGAGCAAGAAAAAGCAAAATATATACAAGAATTTAGGCAAAAATATACTTGGGAAAACACAGCAAAACAAACAATTGAAGTATATCGTAAATTGTTGCA
>CAZDNW010000040.1:0-13648 GCA_964506905.1 uncultured Candidatus Saccharibacteria bacterium | reverse complement strand
TGTGCAGTATTTGTATCTTGAAATTCATCAACTAGAAAATAGTGAAATCTTTCTTGATACTTTTGTAACAGAGTAGGGGAAGTTTTAAATTTTTCTGTTACTAAATTAATCATATCTTCAAAATCATATCTTTTAGTTTCTTTGAGTTTGTTTTGATAAAGTTTGTAAACTTCATGTAATTCTATGTTTTTATCAAAATCTTTTTGGTCCATAGTAGATTCTGAGTCTTTTATGTATTTTAAAAATTCATCAGGAGAAATGCCTTCTCGTTTTAAATCCTTTATTTTGCTAATTATCGCTTTTACATAATAATATGGGGAATTAAAAGATGATATTTTTTCTGGCTTTAATTCATCAATAATATCTGTAAAAATTGATACTCTTTCTAAATCTGAAAGTGGTTCTAAACCAGATGATTCTAAAAAATCATCTGCGTTTGATCTAATTATTTCACTAGCAAATGAGTGAAATGTATGTATGTTAATATAATATGCTGTTGTGCCAATAATTGAAATTAATCTTTCTCGCATTGCTCTAACACCTGATTCTGTAAAAGTTAAAGCAAGTATTGCATCTGGCGGGGTATCAGTTTTATCTAATATATTTGCTATTCTTGTTGTTAAAGTTTGAGTTTTTCCTGTACCAGGTCCTGCCAAAACTAAAACAGGGCCATCAATTGTATCCACGGCAACTTTTTGTTGCGGATTTAACATGTTATAAAGTTGGTCAAAGTTTTTTTTCGTAGATTTCATTTTATAAAAATTATGCGATTTAATTAGCGGGGGGATTCCACTAATTACTAATTTTAATTTAGCACAAAAACATTAAAAAAGGTAAACTTGAATTTATCTAAATAACAAAATCTGTGTAACTTTTTTGTAGGCTTAATTTTTGTGAGGAATCAATCACCTCATTATAGGCAAGCATATAAAGTCCAGCTGACCACGAAAAATTCCTTTCAGATTTATATATTCTTTTTTTTATTGGAATTCCGTCTTTATCAAAGATTTCATACACTGTTTTGTTTTTTACAATGATATTTGCTACACCTTTAAAAACAGTTTTTGCTTTTTCTTTATAGCCTTCTTTGTTTAAGGCAATAGAATAAACAATTGTTGGTTGCAACCACCTAATATTAGTATTGTGATATTCTGATAAACCAATGATGTAATTTAATGGATAAATTTTTGTCTTAGGATACTTTGGATAAATGGATTTTATTAATTTAGAGTCATCTTCTAAATAATTTTTAATATAGTATAAAATAATGTCAGATTCGCGATGTGTTGTTAAATTAAACAAAATTGCTAGCAGGTTAGAATATGTTTCAAAATAATCATTTGGCTTTTTGTCAATAAAATCTATAAAATATTCACCATTATAAAATTTATCATATAGTGTATCTTTTACTTGATTTAATAAAGCTTTGTGTCTTTCTTTTTCTTTTTTTCTACCTATTATTGTTTCTAAATGAACAATCGATTCTAATGCTTTGTAGTAAATTAAATTAGTGTAAAAAACTGTTCCTGATTTTAGAATTGAATCCATCCAACCTGATAGATAGCCTTCTTGTATTAATGTTTTATCAGTTTTCGTAATATAAAAATCAATTGCTTTTAAAAGTTTTGCATAATTAACTTCTAAAAATTTTTTATCGTTGGTCAGTGTTACATAATTATCAAACGCAACAAGTAATAATAACCCGCCATCTGGAACAAAATTTAGAGAGCTTGCTAGGTTTTTATAATTTGGCCTTAATCCGTGAATATTGTGTGATTTACCGAAATATTTTAGTGGTGTTTGTGATGTTTTAAATATTCTATATGGAAGTTCACCTGTTGATTTTTGAAACGATAAAAAAGTTTTTAATGTTTGTTTTGTAAATCCGGGATAATAAATAGTTGAGCCTAACGAAGCAAAAAAGGAATCTCTTGCCCATATATCTTTGAAATGATGGGAACCTGCAATTAAGCCATCTTCTGAAGCTGATTGTTTTAATACATCTTTTGATATCGCTAATGCTTTTTGATATATATCGCTATTATTTGTATTTGTATCATCAAAACCAACTGTGGTTGCTACAGTTTTATCTCTATATTGAATAAGGTTACTGGATTTAGGCATTAATACAATTGTAATAGAAAGTCTAAATATAATCTATAATATAGATAATTATTTTTTCTTTCTATTGGATTCCCGCCACTTTTTAATTTCTTTATGATTTCCACTTAACAAAATATCTGGCACCTTAATACCATTGTAGTCAGCTGGTCTTGTATATTGTGGATAATCTAATTGATTTCTGTCAGTTGGATTAGAAAAAGATTCACTTTCATTAAAATCTTTGTTTTTTATCACTCCAGGTATTAATCTCACAATTGCATCAGTAAGTACCATTGCTGGGAATTCACCGCCAGATAACACAAAATCGCCAATAGAAATTTCAGCATCAACCAAATAATCTCGAACTCGCTGATCAATTCCTTCATATCTTCCACATATTAAAATAAGATGGTCTTTCTTTGATAAATTTTCGACTACGGTTTGGTTTAATGTTTTACCTTGCGGAGTTAAAAATATAATGTAAGAGTTTTTTTTACTTTTATTTTTGAATTTGTTTTTTAAATCATTAACTGCCTCAAATAAAGGTTCTGGTTTTAAAACCATTCCAACACCGCCACCTAGTGGTCTATCATCAACTTGTTTATGTCTGTCGTGTGTGTAATCTCTAAGATTAATTATATTTATATCAACAACACCCTCTTTAACTCCTTGTGAGATAATTCCCCATTCAAAAACTTCTTTGAACATGTTTGGAAATATAGTAATTATGTCTATTTGCATATTAAACAGATTGTAAAGTAATTTCTTATATAAATTAAGAACCAATTAAAGTATTATAGTTTTGTGAATAGGAGTTTCAAACTTACACAATCGAATAAGGTGGACGAATACAACCTTTATATTAGGATATATGAACATTTAAAAACAAAAGCAAAAGTTATCTATCTTATCGATAAGAATGAAAAAAACCTATCTTTTAGCATAGGATTTAAAACACCCCCAAGTAATTCAAAAGGTATCCCACACATACTTGAACATTCTGTTCTCTCTGGATCAAAACAATATCCATTAAAAGACCCATTTTTTGAATTGCTTAGAACTTCGCAAGCTACATATTTAAATGCATCAACATTTCCTGCAATAACTGTTTATCCTGTTTCAAGTAAGATTGAAAAAGATTTTTTTAATTTAATGGATGTATATTTAGACTCTGTATTTAACCCATTATTAACAAAAAACATTTTTAAAAGAGAAGGGTATGCTTATTTATATAATTCTGAAAGTAAAAAGGTTGAATTAACAGGTATTGTTTATAATGAAATGAAGGGTTTGATTGATTCAATAGATAGAGTTAAATATAGATCTGTATTTGAAAACCTATTACAAGACTCGCCTTTCTCCTACGATTCTGGTGGAAAACCAAAAGAAATTCTTAATTTATCATATCGTAAATTTAAAAACTTTTATAGGAAATATTATCATCCGTCAAATTCATTAACCGTATTTCATGGAAATATTAATATTACAAAAACTCAAAATGTGTTAAATAAATATTTTAATAACTACTTAGCCAAAAAACCTGTAAGAATTCCACATAATAAAAAAGCTAATAAAATTAGCCATAAAACAACAGTGAAATTTTCAAGTAACGACTTAAATACAGCACATATATCTTATATATACAAAGTGCCTTTAAGTAATCTTACTGTAAAGGATATATATGCATTTGATATTATAAGTACCTACATCAAAGCAGAATATTCTGAGTTCTACAAAAATTTAGTAAAAAAAGGTATCACAAAATCAATAGATTCTTGGACTGATATAAGCAATGGTAATCATTTTATCTTTGTAACTGAATTAAGTGGCATAAAAAATGACGAGAAAACTTTAAAAAAAGCAGAATTTGTATATAAAAACGCATTAGAATTAATGATAGCAAATAATAATAAAAGTAAATTGAAAGCAATTATGAACAGAATGTTTTATAAACTAGCGATATATGATTCTAATACTATTCCAAGAGGTATTTTGTTTGCCAGAGATATAACTTCGCAAATTTGGTCAACCAAATATGGATTAACAGATTTTGTAGGATTTTATAATATAAAAACCGAACTGGAAAATGATTTAGAGAATACTAATTATTTTGAAAATTTGTTTTCTAACGTTTTGATTAAGAAAAATGAGTTCAAATTAATATATATTCCAGACAATAAGATAATTTCTAAATATCAAAACTTTGAAAAACAAAAAATAAAAGAATTTTTTAAAAGTATTAATGATATAAAAAAGTTCGAAGTAGAAAGCGAAGATTTTATAAGGTGGAAAGAAAAACCTGATACACAAAAAATTATTCAAACTATTCCCAAACTCAAATTATCAGATTTACCAAATAACATCGATTTTCTACCTGTTAAAAATATTAACGATGAAATTTTATTTTCTGATATAAGTGCCAATAATATAATACAGCTAAATTTTGTTGTTGATATAAATAATGTTAAGTTAGAAGAACTATCTACTTTAGAATTGTTGCTGAATTATATTGGGTATGGGCCAACAAAAAAGAGAACTAGTTCATTAATGTCAAAAGATATAGATACTTATATTGGGAAATTGTCTTTAAATACAGAAAATTTATTACATTCCAATAAAAAAGACTTTGTAAATAAAATTATAATTTCTACCGAATTTCTTCCAGAAAATCTTGTTAATGTAATCGAAATTATTATTGATATGTATGCTAATACCAAGATTACAAAAAAAGACTTAACAACCTTAATAAATGAAGATTTGTTAGATTTAAAGAACTCTATAACTACTAATGGGCATACATACACTGGCATAAATAGCAAATCAGGAATGTTTTTTAATATGAATGCAATTGAAAGAAATAGCGGGCTTGAATACACAGAATTTTTAGAAAAATCGGTAAAAAAATCAAATGAATTAGACAAAACAATATTAAAATTAAAAGATTTGTATAAAAAAATAAGAGATGAAAACTCAATCAAAATACATATTGGAACTAGCGAAAAAACATTAAATTCTGTGTACGATATTTTATTAACTGAAATGAAAAAGCAATTTAAAGAAAATAACATTAAAACTTTAAATAAACCTAACAAAAAGTGTAAAGAAGAATTTACTCCATTTACTGTTAAAAATGCTTTTTACACAAACACAAGTGTAAATTATGTTGCTCAATCATATAAGTTAGAAACCAACAATGAAATAACTGAAGGAAATATATATATGATTACAAACCTTATAGACTCAAATTATATAAAACCAATGATTAGATACAAGGGTGGTGCATATGGGGGAATCATTAAGTATTCAATGCTAGAAAATGTACTAACATTTATGTCTTACCGAGATCCAAATTTAAGTGAAACCATAAAAATATATGAAAATGTACATGATTTTTTACAGAAAACCGATTTAACAAGAAAAGAATTAGAAGAATTTAAATTAGGTGCGTTGCAATATCAAAATTCGCATATGACAAAACCAACCAAATCCTATATCTCACTTATTAGATATTTAAAGGGTATTAAGAAAGAAATATTAGAAAAAGATAGAATAGACATTTTAACAACTGACACAAAAGATATTAATCAATTAGCCGATATATTAGGGGAACTTGTTAGAAATAAAAAAAACAACATATCAACATCTCTAATTGGTAACAAAAAACAAATAGAAGAGGAAAATCTACAAAAACATGGGTTTAAATTAAAAAAGTTATAATTCGTTATTTCTCAGTTAATGCATTTGGTGAGCGCGGGAGGACTCGAACCTCCAACCTACTGGTTAAGAGCCAGTTGCTCTGCCATTGAGCTACGCGCCCAAAATAATATTATGGCGCACCCGAGAGGACTCGAACCCCTAACACCTGGTTCCGAAGACCAGTGCTCTATCCAATTGAGCTACGGGTGCATAGGGAATGGTGGGCGAGGTGGGACTCGAACCCACACTCTCGTAAAGAGAACGAGATTTTAAGTCTCGCGCGTCTGCCAGTTCCGCCACTCGCCCACATATAAAATAGAAACCCTCGGATTTCCACATAAATTATAATAGAGCAAATCAGTTATTAAAACAACTAATTGTTGTGAATTTTAACATAAACCAAAAAAATAGTGTATAATATTAATATGGCTGATGGATACGACATGGACCAACAAGTTGATAAATACCAACGAACCGCAACATATTACCTCGCAAAAGTTTTGCAAGGTATTTTTTATATTGTTACGCTTTTGGCGAAGCTTGCTGTGGATGTTGTTAAAGGTGTTTTTAAAACTTTCGGTTTGTACCACGGAGGAAGTAGTTATTAAACCTTTCACTCAAATAATTTTTATAGTATTATCACATTGTCTAATTACTATTTCGGGGTGTGGCGCAGTTGGCTAGCGCGCATCGTTTGGGACGATGAGGTCACAGGTTCGAGTCCTGTCACCCCGACCAGATTCCCATTTATGAACCACAAGAAACATTTATGAAATAAACCGAAGTGAACAGAACAAAATCAACTCTTTTGCTAAATGTATAGCAAAATATATGCTATAATACTATCAGTACTTAATTAAGTTTGAATTGTGTAAATGATTACACAATTCTTTTTATTTATCTTATGGCATCAGAAAGATTATTAATTGGAGAACCTATTTATATTGTTGGACATATTAAACCCGATGTTGATGCTATTGTATCAGCATATTCATATCAAGTTTACAGACATGCAAAAGGAGATTTTAACTATTTGGCTGTGAGATGTGATGAACCGAACCACTTAACTGAATGGCTATTTAAATCAACAGGATTTGAAATGCCAAGATTAGTAAAAACAATAAAAGGTAGAAAGGTCGTCTTGGTTGATCACACAGATCCAGATCAAAGGGCAAAAGGTTGGGAAGAAGCAGATATTATTGAAGTCTTTGATCATCACAAATTAAAATTAGAAACAAGTGCCCCGCCAAAAATTACGGTTAAGCCTTATGGGTCAACCACAACGATTGTTGCTGATAAGTTATTTAATATTGGCTTTACGATAACGCCAGAATTTGCACAATTAATGTTATCTGCAATTATAGACGATACACTTGCATTAAGATCACCAATTACTACATATGTAGATAAAATTGTCGCCGGTAAACTTGCAGCTTTAACAGGTTTGGGAGATATAGATGCGTATGCAAGAAAAATGTTTAATAAAAAGGATATTTGGTATAAATTAGGTCCTGCAAAACTGGTTGGTACTGATACAAAAAGATATGAATTGGGAGATGTTAAGGTTGGCATTTCTCAAGTAGAAACACTTGATAATTCAAAATTGATAAAGAAAATTCCCGAAATACACAAATATTTAAAGAAATTAATCGAAAAAGAAGGTTTAGATTTATTTGTAGTTATGCTTACAGATGTTATTGAAAATGAAGCGTTAATTGTTGCCGAAGGTAAAAATGCCCCTGATTTAGAAAAAATATTTGGAAAACAATTTAAAGACGGTGCTATGAAAATTGAAGGTATGATGTCACGAAAAAAACAAATGGTACCACCACTAACTAAGTTTTATACAAAAAATAAAAAACAGTAATTTATAAGAAGTCGTTAATCTAATTACAATTTATAATGGGAATTTGCCATTTCTGTGATAAAATCAACCGATGAAAACACAAATACCAAAATGGGCTAGTAAAGCAATTGTTATTACGATGATATTTTTTGGCGTAATTATTACGCTTGGCATTTTACATCCAAAGGTGTTTTATATTGTAGCTAATATCTTATGGACAATAGGTTTTACACTTTCTATTTTATTCGTTATTGTTGGAATTCTAACAATTTTAGGTAGAAAAAAAGAAGCAAGTGCTGTAATTGATTTAGCATTGGAAGGTTCGCTTACCGCAATAAGCTTTATTGAATTTTTAAAAGAACTAAAAGAAACTTTTATTGATATTTCAAAAAGGGTGATATTAATAACTATCCCTTATGTAAGCTACATTATCGCTGCAATAACATATTTAATTGTTATTATTTTATACAAAGCATACGGAACCAATCATGATGTATTAGGAATGACAATAGCAGTTACAGTAATTTTAACCTTTTTAGCCGGACTAATGAATTTACCAAAAAAGAACGATGAAAATATGTTTGATAGTGCATTTTTAAATAAAATTCTAGATTTATTTAAAAGGCATTTCATAGATGGGTTTGAAGTTGCACTTTTAGTATTGTTTTTAACAATTGACAGTACGCATTTAATATTTTTACCAGAAGCATTAAATGTTCCGATTGAAGCACAATTCGGAAATTACGATTTTATGGAACCTGGATTTTCTACATACCAAATTGATGTAACACTTAAGCTTGTAATGATTGGTTTGCTACTAGAATTTATACGAAACGTACTAAGATTGGTTGCTGAAGCAAAATATTACTATAAATTTCCTGAAAAGTATTTTGAAGGAATACATTTTGAAACTAAAACAGAATTGTTAAAAGCAACCATCAAAAAAACAATAAGTGAATCAAAAGATGAAATAATGCGATTTACGGCATTTACAAGTATTATGATATTTGCGTTTTTATTTTTCCCAAGGTTAAAGCTAGTTGCATTAATATTTGCTAGTGTAACCAACTTACTGTTAGATCTTATATTTCCAAAGCGACTTACTTATCGAAAGCAAGAAGATTTATTATCCAGAATCTTTAATAAAGTATTTAGAATTAAGTCAAAGGTTGATTATACAAAACCAATTGATGGTTAACTTACAAAAATCAATCTACTTTCTGCTTAAATATACGGTTGAATATCTGTCAAACATTACTGAAATTAAAGTTAGTAACGACAAGAAAAAAAGTAAGGTAACAAGGTTGGTTGAATTCCCAATATTAAATAAAATTCCGTAACCAATTGTAATAGCGAAATTAATTATCAACATAAAAATAAAGGTAACCGGCATTGATATGGTTTGAGATATTTTTATATATCTGCTTATCAAAATGGTTACAAAGGAACTTGTGACCAAAACTACTAACACGCCAATAAGTACTGAAACACTCTTGATATCTAATTCAAGCATTTGAACAAAAATTATTAGTACTAACGTTATTAATATTATTTTTTCTAATAATTGAGACGAAAAAATTGACTTGAAGTTTTGTTTGTCTACAAATTTAGTATTTCTAAAATTATCTATTGAATCTGATTTATATTTAAATGTCCAATCAGGTTTGGGTAATCTACCTTTGATATATTTAATTAAAACCACAGCACCTACTATTAAAACTACTACGGTTGGTATTAACCAATAATTAACATTTAATATTTCAGTAAGTCCAGCATCTGTTGGCACTCCAAATATTTTTTCTTTTAGAAAGTCAGTCACATCAAGTTGTGCTATATGAATCCAATATTCTTGTGGAAGTTTTATAAATATCCAAATGAAAGCAGCACTTAATAAAATAAATTTATTTGATAATTTACGAGTATCCCATCTTAGTTTTATTGTTTCGTAAAATATAAAGAAATATTCAAATGTGTTTGGAAAAATAAATAATAACCATCTCGGGCCAACACCTGAATATGTTAATTCGAACAGTGCAATTCCAAATAATCTGTAATACCACAAAAATTTCGCAACTTTTACTGCATATTGATTTTTCCAGTTTCTTAATACAGAAAGGTAAGCGATAGTTAAATAATAAATATCTAAAGCTTTATCATATCCTTGATATCCGTCTAAATTTAAATTTGTGAATTTTTGAAAAACAGTTTGATCAACTGCATCTATAGTTAATGAAGCAATTATTGCCGGTAATGGATATCTAGGAATTAATAGGGGTACAAAAAATCTTAAGCCTACAACTAACCAAAATATAAAAATATCATTAAATTCTGTCATTCTTATTTTGATAACCGATTACATATGATTATGTCAATTCTAACGAATATTTTAGGTATCTCAAGTGGTTGAAGAGAAATGGTGGTACTGATAATATGAACATAGAATAAAAGGAGGTGAGAAAGTTATGTTTTTTGAAATATTATTATTTGCATTTTTAGCAATAGTAATCGGTTTAGCATTTACATTCATTGGTTATAGATTTTTTAAATTTTTACTACCAATCTGGGCGTTTTTTGTTGGGATATCAACAGGTATGACTGCAATGGACAACCTATTTAATTCTACATTTTTAGGTGTGTCTAGCGGTTTAATATTAGGATTAATTCTCGGAATTGTATTTGCTTTACTTGCTTATTTTGTTTACGCACTTGCAATTGTTTTATTCGGTGGGTATTTAGGATATATGTTACTACAAGGATTATTCTTAATGATTGGTTGGGAAAGTGGATTAATACCATTCATGGTAAGCATTGGAGCAGGTGTCGTTTTAGCTTTATTGTTCGCAAAATGGAGCGTTCCAAGATTAGTTATTGTAATAGGAACTGCTTTGGGTGGCTCTATGACAATTATTTCCGGAGTCTTAGCGTTATTTGGCAAGGTTAATCCAGACTACTCAGTATTAGCTCAAACTAATGCGGTCATGGATCAATCATGGTTCTGGCCTTTGGTTTGGCTAGTGGTGGCTGGCTTTGGTATAGCAGTTCAATACGCAATGGAAAAGGAAATAGATATGATGGACCCTTATGTAATAGAAACTGTATCTGTTAAATCAGACGATAGTTAATATTGATTAGGACGGGGGCAGATTTGATTGTACACAATCAAATCTGCCTTTTATTTTACTTTTACCCCTAAATCACTTAGACACAACCCAAATTTTTTATGATAAAATCTATATATGCAATTAAAATCATTGCAGAAAAAAACACTGCCAACCCCACCAAAATCAGTTAGATCATTAATCGGACCAAGTTTTATACTAATCGGGCTAGGACTTGGAACCGGTGAATTAATTTTATGGCCGTATCTTGTTGCTAACTGGGGATTAGGTATTATATGGGGTGCCGCATTAGGTATTACGCTACAATTTTTCTTAAATATGGAAATTGAAAGATATGCTTTGGCAAATGGTGAAAGTGTATTTGTTGGATTTGCGAGATTATTTAAATGGTTACCTTATTGGTTTGTTTTATCAACATTACTAGCTTGGTCTTGGCCAGGCTTTTCCGGTGCAGCTGCACAAGTTTTAAGTCCTATACTGGGTATGGAAGACACAAGATATATTGCAATATTAATGTTATTAATTGTTGGATTAACCTTAACCTTTGGCCCTGTATTGTATAAAACAGTAGAATCATTTCAAAAAATTTTGATATTAGTTGGAATTCCTATAATAGTTATAATTGTTGTTCTTGTTGCCGAACTTTCAGATTATGCCAAACTAATGGAAGGATTAGCTGGCATAGGTGAAGGGTACTATTTTATACCTAAAGGTTTACCTTTAATGGCTTTTCTAGCGGCATTTGCATATTCGGGTGCGGGCGGAAATCTTAATTTAGCACAATCTTTTTATATTAAAGAAAAGGGCTATGGAATGGGTAAGTACTCTGGGAAAATAACAAGTTTAGTGACTGGAAAATCAGAGAAAGTTGATATTGAAGGAACTACATTTGAACCAAACAAAAAAGAATTAGCAAAATTTAACAAGTGGTGGAAAATGATAAACATAGAACACTTATTGATATTTTGGGGGCTTGGTTTATTAACAATTTTATTACTGGCTGTTTTATCTTATGCAACAACTTATGGTCACGCGGGTAATGCAGAAGGACTTAATTTTGTTTTCACTCAAGCAAAAGTAGTTTCTAGTGAAATTGGTAAATTTTGGGGTGCTGCGTTACTAGTTATAACTTCATTGATGTTATTTTCAACACAATTGGCAGTTATTGATGCTAGCGGAAGAATTGTATCGGAAAATATTGCATTAATTAAACGAAAGAAAGTAAAAGGTAGTGATATCCCAAAGTTTTATTATGCTACCATTTGGGTGTTAATAGTATTTGGTGTATTAGTATTTTTGGTTGATTTAGCACAACCCGCAGCACTAATTATAACTGGTGCTGTATTGAATGCTTTTTGTATGTTTGTGTTTTCTGGGTTGTTAGTAAAATTAAATACTAAATTATTACCAAAACAAATACATCCATCATTAGTAAGAAAATTAATAATATATGCTACATTTGTATTCTTTGGTGTATTTAGTGCATTGGTATTTTTTGATAAGGTTATAAAATAAAAAAAGCAGTATTGCAATTTATCAATTGATAATATAAAATTTTTCTTGTTGATTTAAGATATCAGGAGGGTATCGTTGATTCGAGCAAAGCGAGAATCACGAATACCCTTGTATGAAAAACAGAATACCTAACTTAAGATTACGATACTAAAAAGTAATATCTTTAAACTAAGCGGGTATCGTATAGTGGCTATTATATCGCCTTGCCATGGCGAAGACGCGGGTTCGATTCCCGCTACCCGCTCCAAGTTATTTAATTTCAGATAAAAATATCTAAAAAGCACTAATCGTGCTATTTAATCATGCATGAAATACCACTTGCTTTAACCTATGACGATGTACTTTTAGTTCCACAAAGATCAAAAGTATCATCAAGAAGTTTAGTTGATTTGTCTACAAAGGTAACCCCGAATATTACCTTAAAAACGCCATTAACAGCTGCAAATATGGATACAGTTGTAAACGTTGAGTTTGCTATTAAATTGTACGAATTGGGTGGCATCGCTTTTTATCCAAGATTCTTACAACCAAAAGAACAACTAGAAAAAATAAAAGCGGTATATGATGCTGGAGCAGAAACCATTCCTGCGGTCGGAATCACAAAAGGTGAATATGAAAGAGCAAAACTGTTACTAAATGAAGAAAAAAGGCTAAAAGCAGTTTTAGTAGATGTAGCACATGGCCATTTGGAAACTTCTCTAGACTTTGTGAAACAATTACGAAAAGAATTCCCAAAAATAGATATAGTAGCGGGCAATGTAGCTACTTATAGTGCTGCAAAAGATTTGTTTGGAGTAGGGGCAGATACCGTAAAAGTTGGTGTAGGACCTGGTGCGGCGTGCACTACTAGAGTTGTTACTGGAGCTGGAGTTCCACAAATTACTGCACTATTAGAAGCAGGTAGGGCTGCTAGGGAATGTAATAAGTTAATTATTGCTGATGGTGGTATGAGGAATTCCGGCGATATTGTTAAAGCATTAGCGGCTGGGGCAAATTGTGTAATGGTAGGTAAACTATTGGCGGGTACAAAAGAAGCCCCTGGTGAAATAATTGAAAAAAATGGTAAAAAATATAAATCTTACCATGGTTCAGCATCAAAAACCGAAGTAACTAAACAAGCAAAAATCTTAAAAGGATCTGTTCATAAAAAATATACACAATATGTAGAAGGTGTTGAAACTTTGGTAGAATATCAAGGAACGCTGGAAGAAGCATTAACAAGGTACGAAGCAGGTATAAAATCAGGTTTTAGTTATAGTAATGCATTAAATATCAACGAATTACATCAAAATGCTAGATTCATTAGAATTACAAGCGCTTCAATAGGTAGGTTAGGTGCACATGGCGTAGTAGAAAAGAATAATTAAAA
>CAZDNW010000039.1:0-1560 GCA_964506905.1 uncultured Candidatus Saccharibacteria bacterium | reverse complement strand
TGATAAAAATAAAGATTTTAAACGGATAATAAGAGATAGAATGAAATCCAAAAAAATGAGCAAAACAATAATACCTAAGGTTCAGAATGCTTTAAGTATGCAATCATTTGATGATGAATTTATAACAAAAATTGTTACAGATCCACCATGGGGTTTTCATGAAAAGATGAGTGATATTACTGGCTTTTACATATCAATGTTAGGTGAGTTTTCAAGAGTATTAAAGCCTAATGGAATAATCGTTTTGTTAACAGCTAGAAAAAATGAATTTGAGAATGCCTTAGATTTCCACAAAAGCACTTTCGAGTTGCAAGAAAAATATAATATTTTAGTTAATGGGAAAAAGGTGTCGGTTTATGTCATTAAAATTAAAACTACAGAAATAAGTTTAGATGTTGTGTAATATAGTTTTCTTGGCTATTATTTAGCTATGTGTCGTCAGTATTTGCCTTTTAACTATAATATTAAAGATATTCCACTTATCATTTACCCTGTTAAAGATGAAAACCCACTCGATGAAATCTTCGATGCCAGTAATCATATGTCAATACAAAACCATTTGATCAAATTATATAAAAAACATATTAAAACTTTAAATAAAGGTCATTATCACATTCTTTTTATGTGGAATTTAAATAAAAATCGTATGACAGATGTTTGGATACATGATACAACTAACTGGACTGATTCAGGCCCATTGCTTGAATGTATTACATTTAGAAATCTTGACGTATGCGAAGATGCTGGAATTGCTTCTGGCGATAGTATTATTGTTCTTGGTCGAGAAGAAGAACTGCGTAGAAAAGTGGGTAATCTCGACCAGTATGTTAATAGACAGGTGTATTTGCCCGACTTCCCTAAAGGAATGAAACCAACCGAAACATTTTATAAATAATCCTATGTGGTTGTAATAAAAAGTTTTTCTAATGATAGTTTTGTTATAAAATTAACATATGAACACATTACTCGTTTATCATAGAGGTGGTGGTAAATCCCTTGAATATCCCCCTAATTGTATTTATACATTTAAGTGGGCTGTTAATAACGGAGCAAAAGCAATTGAATACGATGTAGCAATGGTTAAAAACAATAATTCATATAATATTGCTGTCATTGACCCAAAGGCAATTGCTGGCAAAGGTTTAGATATTAATAACCTAAATTGGCAAGATATTCAAAATATAAATTTAGGAAATAAAAAATATGGATACTGTAAGGTAGTAACTTTAAATAAAGTTCTCAATACTATCAATCAAATTAAAGTAAAACATCAAATACATATAAAAAGTAAAAACTATCAAATAATCCAAATTTTAAAGAACGAAATAAATAGTTTTGAGAATATAACAATTACTTCGTTTGATATACAGTTTTTAGAAAAACTTAAAAAAGCAATTCCACACATTAAAGTCGGTTGGCTTGTTAAACCAACAAATGAAAGTGGAAACGAAGGCGTTAAAGACTTAACAAAAATGGTTAGTGAAAACTTTGGTGATTTTAGTGCATATTCACAGAATGAATTGGAAATGATTTCCCAAAATGCTACTAAATGTAATATTG
>CAZDNW010000038.1:0-17244 GCA_964506905.1 uncultured Candidatus Saccharibacteria bacterium | reverse complement strand
GATTAAATCTGAAAATATCTCAGAGGCTCTTAGCGATTTACCGCTAATCCCTCACAAAATTAGCAAAACAGATAATATCAAAGCATGGCATTTGGGGCCGGTAGCTCAGTTGGCTAGAGCGCCACATTTGCAATGTGGAGGTCATGGGTTCGAATCCCATTCGGTCCACCATTGGTGGGTTGTTGAATGGGGCTGTGTTTGTGGTATTATGTCTTTTGCTAATTTGTTTTATGAGGAAGTCTAATCTTAGTTTTTGCATATGCAGAAACAGATTTGCTCATTCAAATTTGAATGACGATAAAATTCCTCATAATTATTTAGCAAAATGATTTAACTTTTGTAACCAAAGATGGTTGCAAGTTACAAGTGTAACTAAAGTTAAATCGCACTTTAAAAACTGAATAGGTTTTTGCCTCGAATAGATTGGATACTTAGGTATCTGTTCTTGAGAGGTATCGATTTCATCGAGAAATCGAAATGTTCGCATTGGATTCTTTGATTTTAAAATCAAATTAATTCGACGATTCAAAAGACGTAAGGGCGCATGGTGGATGCCTTGGGATCTTGAGCCGAAGAAGGACGTACTAGGCTGCGATAAGCCTCGACAAGTCGCCAAGAGACGCTATTAGTCGGGGATGTCCGAATGGGGAAACCCCTCTAGGTAAAACCTAGAGATCAACCTTTTGGTTGATGGGAACCTGGGGAACTGAAACATCTTAGTACCCAGAGGAAAAGAGACTAAAAAGTATTTCCTAAGTAGTGGCGAGCGAAAGGGAAACAGCCCAAACCGGTCTTCAGACCGGGGTTGTAGGAGCCTCATAATCGCGTTTTGAAAGATAGAAGAACTTGCATGGAAAGGCAGACCATAGTGGGTAATAGTCCCGTATTCGAAATCTAGTAAAAGCGTGAGGAGGATTTCCTGAGTACCGTGGAACACGAAAATTCTGCGGGAATCCGCCAGGACCATCTGGCAAGGCTAAATACTCAAGATCACCGATAGTGAACTAGTACCGTGAGGGAAAGGTGAAAAGTACCCCGTCGAGGGGAGTGAAATAGTATCTGAAACCATGTGCTTACAAGCAGACAGAGCTCTATTAGAGAGTGATGTCGTGCCTATTGAAGAATGAGCCTGCGAGTTTTCATTATCTGCGAGCTTAACCTGTTAAGCAGGGTAGGCGTAGCGAAAGCAAGTCGTGTTAATAGCGCGCAAAGTGGTGTCGTCTTCGGATGATGCCTCGAGTATAGTAGATAATGAAAGACCCGAAGCCGTGTGAGCTAACCATGAGCAGGGTGAAGTCTACCGAAGGGTGGATGGAGGCCCGAACCGGTGTAGGATGCAAACTGCTCGGATGACTTGTGGTTAGTGGTGAAATGCCTATCGAACACGGCGATAGCTGGTTCTCCCCGAAATATATATAGGTATAGCCCTGAGTTAAAGCAACGCGGAGGTAGAGATACTGAAAGGAATGCGGGTCGAAAGACTACAATTTCCTACCAAACTCCGAATGCCGCGTTTGCGTTTCTCAGGAGTCAGTCTGTGGGAGCTAAGTTCCATGGACGAGAGGGAAACAACCCAGACCGTCAGCTAAGGTCCCTAATGTTTGCTCAGTGGAAAAGGAAGTGTTTTTCCTTAGACAACTAGGAGGTTGGCTTAGAAGCAGCCATCCTTTAAAGAGTGCGTAATAGCTCACTATTCGACTTGGGAAAGATGCGCCGAAGATTTAACGGGGCTCAAGCAAACAACCGAAGCTACGGCTTGATTAGACTTGTCTAATCAAGGGTAGGGGAGCGTTCTAGCAACCTGTGAAGGTCACATGTGAGTGTGGCTGGAGGAACTAGAAGTGAGAATGTAGGTATAAGTAACGTTAGTCAGGTGAGAACCCTGACCGCCGAATATCCAAGGTTTCCTACGCAACGGCAGTCGACGTAGGGTTAGTCGGTCCTAAGGTGTAGCCGAAAGGCGAAGCCGATGGGCAAACGGTTAATATTCCGTTACTTCAGCAATACTGCGATGGAGGGACGCATCGTGATAACCTGAGCGCCCGTATGGTTGGGCGTCTAAGCAGAAAGTTAGAGAATGTAGGCAAATCCGCATTCTCGTTTAAGGCGATCTGTAGGCGAAGGCGTAAGCCGAAGTCAGGCGTGTTATGGTGCCTAGAAAAGCTTCTAAGCTTATGTATTGTTGAATCCGTACCGCAAACCGACACTGGTGGATAGGTAGAGAATACCAAGGCGAACGAGTAAACCAAGCTTGAGGAACTCGGCAAAATCACCCCGTAACTTCGGGAGAAGGGGAGCCATTGACTGGCCTTTATTGGTTAGTTGGTGGCCGCAGTGAATTGGCCTGAGCGACTGTTTAGCAAAAACACAGGGCTCTGCTTAATCCGTAAGGAGATGTATAGGGCCTGACGCCTGCCCGGTGCCAGAAGGTTAAATTCTGCGGTTAACTCTGCTTGCAGAGTGAAGCTGCGGAAATAAGCCCTGGTAAACGGCAGCAGTAACTATGACTGTTCTAAGGTAGCGAAATTCCTTGTCACCTAATTAGTGACCCGCACGAAAGGCGTAACGACTTGGGCACTCTCTTAAGCTTGGACTCGGTGAATTTGAATTGGCCGTGAAGATGCGGCCTTCCCGCTGTGGGACGAAAAGACCCCATGGAGCTTTACTGCAGGTTGGTATTGGCAAGCGTATAAGATTGTTCAGTGTAGGTGGGAGACTTCGGTCGCCAATGAGACACCACCCTTTCTTATGCGTGAGTCTAACCCTAGCAAAACTAGGGAACAATGCCTGCTGGGTAGTTTAACTGGGATGGTTCCCTGCAAAAGAGTAACGCAGGGGTACAAAGGTTGGCTTGCTCCGGATGGAAATCGGAGTGTAAGCGTAAAGGTATAAGCCAGCTTGACTGCAAGAGCAACAACTCGAGCAGATGCGAAAGCAGGTCTTAGTGACCCTCAGGTGGAACATGGGTTCGCCTGAGACAACGGATAAAAGTTACCCTGGGGATAACAGAGTAATGGCTTCCAATAGTCCATATTGCCGAAGCCGTTTGCTACCTCGATGTCGGCTTGTCTCATCCTGGTGCTGAAGCAGGTGCCAAGGGTTGGGCTGTTCGCCCATTAAAGAGGCGCACTAGCTGGGTTCAGAGCGTCGTAAGACAGCTCGGTCTATATCTACAGCGGGCGTGAGGAATCTGAGGAATGCTGTTCCTAGTACGAGAGGACCGGAATGGATTAGCCTCTGGTGTACCAGTTGTCGTACCAACGGCACTGCTGGGTAGCTACGCTAGTATCGGATAAGCGCTGAAGGCATATAAGCGCGAAGCCGATTCCAAGATTAGATTCTATGCCCTCCTGAGAGACTATCAGGTTGATAGGCGGCAGGTGTAAGCACAGTAATGTGTTCAGCCGAGCCGTACTAATGGGTTATCTTTTGAATTCGCATATTTGGCAATTTATTGCCTTACCATGCGAACATTAAAACCTATTCAGTATTTAGAGTGTGATTAACTCTAATGTACTTTTATATATGTGGAATTTAAAAGTTAATTTTGTGGTAAATTTTTTGCTACAAAATAAACTTATTTTAAATTCTCAAAGTTAGAGTATATGATGCTGGTGATGCTAGCGATGTGGAACCACCTCTTTCCATTCCGAACAGAGAAGTTAAACGCATCAGCGGCGAAAATAGTGCACTGGTAACGGTGTGTGAAGATAGCTCATCGCCAGCATCATGTATTTTAGCGCTTTAGTTTATTTAGTTTTTTCGCATAAAGTTGTGCGAAAGTGTGTTTTTGCCTTTTTTGGTTCAAATACACAAAACCGCTATTTTTGAATTTCATGCCATACATAATTTATTAGCACTAACTAGTGTTAGTTTTGTATCGGTAGAATTCCTCATAATAATAATTTTGAAGTTTCAAAGATAGCATAAGTTTAAAATGTCAAAAGATCTAAGTGCGTTAATAGATAAACATAATAAACACCCTAAAGTTTTTAAGCAGGGTGAAATGGTTGAGGGTAAAGTTATCTCAATCGATAGAAGGTATTTATTAGTTGATGTAGGAGCAAAATCTGAGGGTTTAATATCTAAAGATGAGCTTAAATATTTACCAGAGCCACTTAAAAATATTAAAGTCGGGGATACTATTACAGCAACAGTTTTGTATCCTGAAAATAGACAAGGTAATTTGATTCTTTCGTTAAAGAAAGCAACAACCGATGGTAATTGGGATACTTTACAAGAACTATTTGAATCAGGTGAGACTCTTGAAGTTACAGTTTTGGAATATTATAAGGGTGGGTTAATGGTTGATGTTGGCGGTGGTCAACGAGGTTTTATTCCTATTAGTCATTTAAGCAGAGCTCATTTTGAGCAATTTAATACTGCAATGATTGAGGCAAAAGGGTCGTTAGCAGATTCAGATTTAGGTGGGCTTAAAGGAATGCAACTTACAGTTAAGGTTATTGAAGTTGATCCAAATAAAAACAGATTAGTTTTATCAGAAAAAGAAGTAATGTCGGCAGAAGAAATTAGACAAAGAGATAAAAGATTAGCAGAAATTAAGGTTGGTGATGTTGTTGAAGGTGTTGTTTCAACTGTATTACCTTATGGTGTTTTAGTTGATTTAAATGGTATTGATGGATTAATTCATATTTCAGAAATTGCATGGGAAAAGGTTTCATCACCAAGTGATTATTTTTCAACTGGTGATAAGGTAAAAGTTAAAGTTATCAGCAAAGAAGACGATAAAATTGCATTGTCAGTGAAAGAACTTAAAGATAACCCATGGAAAGGGGTTGAAGGTAAATATCCATTAGGAAAGATTGTTAAGGCAACTGTTTCTAAAGTTGTTCCTTTTGGTGCATTTATTGAATTAGAACCGGGTCTTGATGGGTTGATTCATATTTCAGAAACTGTTGGTCCGTTACAAGTTGGTGATGAGGTGGAAGCAGTTGTTGTTAATGTAAATGAGAAGGAAAAGAAGTTGGCGCTTAGCATAAGGCAGTTAGATGATATGAAGATTTATAGATAAGAAATTTTAGGGGGAAATCAGCCGAATGGCTGATTTCCCCTCATTATCGTGCTTTGCCTACCAAAATGATGAACGAAAAAGAAGAAATCTTTAATAGATTATCCCCAAAAACAATAGAAATTTTAAAGTCTATTAATCCAAAATATAAAAATATAGATAAGGTATCACCGTATGATGTTATTGTTGCTATTTCATCTGTTGATCCAAGCTTAATGGAGCTTGTTAAAGATTTGCATTTTACAAAAAAGACTGAAAAGAAAAGTTTTTCTTTAAGTGCTTGGCTTACAGATGCATATCGTGAAGCATTTGCTGCCGATTCAGATATTGTAGATGCTTACCATTTGATAATGGCATTTTTATTACAAGTAGATAAAGATATTTATTACAAAGTTAAGAAAGAATTTCCAAATCAATATAAATTTACGGAAACAATAGGGTTAAAACCGTATTACGAAGATTTTTCTAAATCGTTTGTGGCAGAAGATCATATATTTATTGGTCGAGATAGGGAATTAACAAAACTTATTGTTAATCTAACTGCTTCGAAATCAAAACCAGTTCTTTTACTAGGTTCTAAAGGTGTTGGAAAAACAACACTTATTAGAGAGCTTGCTAAAAGAATTAGTCAAAAAAAAGTTCCAAAAGAGTTACAAGGTGTAAAGATAATAAGAGTTCATTATAATTTGCTTATAAATGTTATTCCGTCAGATACTAATATTCCTGTGCCTGCATTGTTTTCTCACATAATTGGTAGTATCGCGAGTGCTAATGCACCGTCTGGTGAAAAACTAATTTTGTTTATTGATGATATTAAATTTAAGAATAATTATTTTGTTGCCTTTGAAGAGGCTGAGTCGAATCAAAATGTATTTATAATTGGGGCTGTTGATGAAATTCCCAATAAAATATGGGAAAACAGTGATAATCCGATTAGTCAGTTATGGGAAATTATAGATTTTGACGATATGAAGCCGGAAACTTATAAGAAAATATTGATTGAACATATCAAAAAAGATGAAAATTTAAAAAGTTTTGATTATACAGACGAAGCAGTAGATAAATTGGTGGAATTTTATAAAAATGATTTCTTGATGGAGTCTTTACCGGGTATTGCAATTCATACACTTGAACTTATTGGGTTGTATAAAAAGTTAAAAAGTGTAAAAACCAGTAAAAAGAAGAAAGCTGTTGTTGGTAAAAGAAACCAAAAAAGTAAAATTAGAACCGCAAATGGCGAGGTTGAAACTTTAATTAAATCTCAAAAAACCGTAACCTTGGCAGAAATAAAACAAAATGGCGGAATTTTTAATGATTTTGTTGTAATTACAGGAGAAGATGTTGAAAGCTACTTTGGTGTAATAGATAAAGATGTTTCAAAAGACAGCGAAAATAAAAAGAAATATAAAATAGATGTATTTGATGTCGAAAAACAACTAAAAAGAGTTGTAATAGGCCAAGACGAGGCCGTAGAGGCACTTTCTAGAGCTCTTAGAATATCAAGCATGAAATTAATTTCACCTAACAGGCCTATTGGTACATTTTTGTTTTTAGGGCCCACAGGTGTTGGTAAAACATATACCGCAAAAGAATTAGCCGGTGCTTTATATGGTTATAAAGATAAAGAGAAAACACAACCTAAAAACTTTTTGAGGGTTGATATGTCTGAATATTCTGAAAAACATACTGTTTCTAAATTGTTTGGAGCACCACCGGGATATATTGGTTATGATGACGCTAGTGTTTTAGTAGATTTTGTTGCTGAAACACCTAACTGTGTTGTTTTATTTGATGAAATAGATAAAGCGCACCCAAATGTTTTAAATTCTTTACTTCATATTATGGAAGAAGGAGAGGTTCGTGCCAATACTGGAGATATGGTTTCGTTTAGAGATACCATTGTGGTAATGACAAGTAATCACGGAGCAGAACTAATTGATCAAACAAAAGTAGGATTTGCAGAAAATGATAAAAGATATAATGATTATGAGGAAATCAAAGAGATACTTGTAGCGAATTTAAAAAAAGAATTAAAACCAGAATTTTTAAACAGATTTGATGATATTGTAATTTTTAGACAATTAAGTGATAAAGATTTGCATAAAATCTTGGACATTACTCTTAAACCTATAATTGAAAAATTAGACTATAATGGTGTCAAACTAATTGTATCCGATAGAGCAAAGAATGTTTTACTAAAAATGAGTGATAAAAAAGAATATGGAGCAAGAGAATTAAGAAGAACAATAAACAAAGAATTGATAGATCCTATTTCCCATATTTTGTATAAAAACAAAAATGTTAAAGCGATTAGAGTTTCTACTGCAAAAGGAAAACTTAAGTTTTCAAGCAAATAAACTTAGCATCAACTTCAAGCAAAAATAATAATAAAAATATAAATTCATATTTTCAAACAAACAAATGTATTTGTGATATTATTTATATATGAAAAAGAAAAAATCTGCTTTTGTGTGTAATAATTGCGGTTATGAAACATCTAAATGGCAAGGTCAATGCCCTCAATGTAAAGAATGGAATACTTTTGAAGAGATATTAGTAGTAGCAAAGAAAAATAATAGAAACTCTGCAACAAGAAATACAATAAGTAAGCCAGTACAATTAAGCCAAATAATTATAAAAGAAAATTTTAAAATTAAAACAAACATAAGTGAATTAGACAGAGCATTAAGTGGAGGTTTAGTTAAAGGGCAGGTTGTACTATTAGCAGGGCATCCAGGTATTGGAAAGTCTACACTTTTATTGCAAATGGCGTCAAATTTTTCTGAGCTGAAAGTGCTATATGTAAGTGCTGAAGAATCCATAGATCAAGTTGCAATAAGATCTAAAAGATTAGGTGGTTCGGAATCTGTAGAAGTTATATCTACTTTTGACATAGATGAAGTATTGGAAATTAGTAAGAGCTACGATATTGTAATAATAGATTCGGTACAAATGATGAATACTTACGACATTCAAAATCGGGCAGGTTCTGTTCCGCAAATTATAGAATGTACAAATAGAATAGTCGAGGTTGCAAAAAATAGCGGGGTGGCATTTGTCGTAGTTGGACATATCACAAAAGAAGGAAATATTGCTGGACCTAAAATGTTAGAACATATGGTTGATACTGTTTTATACCTAGAAGGGGACAAGCAGTCTGAACTTAGATTGCTAAGGGTACATAAAAACCGATTTGGAAGCGATTCTGAGGTTGGTATATTTACTATGACAGAAGAAGGTTTAAAAAGTGTAACGGATATATCTAAGCTGTTTGAGTCATATACCGACACTCAATATGGTGTTGCAAACGCCATGATTCTAGAAGGTAGCAGGCCTGTTGTCGTAGAGGTGCAGGCATTGACTACTAAGAGTTCGTATGGTTATCCAAAACGAACCGCAACTGGTATTAGCTTAAATAGATTGCAAATGTTGATTGCTGTTTTGCAAAAATATGTCAACCTGGATTTATCTGAATTTGATGTATTTGTAAATATAACCTCGGGCATAAGTATAAAAGAGCCATCTTCTGATTTGGCCGTTGTTACAGCAATTATGTCTAGTTATTATGAGAAACCGGTATCAAATAAAGCCGTCTTTTTTGGTGAAGTAGGGTTAACCTCTGAGGTAAGAAAAGTTGTAGGTGAACAAAGAAGAATGAAAGAAGCAAAAAACTTAGGATATGACAAAATTTTTGGGGCACATAATATAAAGAAAATCTCGCAAATAAAGAAAATTCTGTTATAATATTATTGATGGCAAAGAATAAAAATAATTACAAGGTAAGCCTTAAATTGAAATTGAAAACTTTTTTGTCTAAATACTCTCATTTTTTTTGGGTGTTGTTTTTCTCCCTTGTTATATTATTTATCTCGCATCATTTAGTATTAAAAAGATATACGCTTTTTGGGTATAAATATTTGTGGGAAATTGTAGAAATAATAATTGTATTTGTTATATTGTATTTTTATGGGTTGATTGTGTATAGGTTTATAGCAAAATGGTTAGAGAAAATAATAGAAAATACTTTTTCAAAAATATTAAGAAATTTTTGGAAAGGTCAAACAGATAAATTAGTTGAAGCAATTAAAAAAGAAAATTTATCTATAGAAAACAATGGTTTTAAATGTAAGAGTGTTGTTTTAGATACCTCTGCAATAATAGACGGAAGAATTTTTGATGTAATAAAGACAGGATTTCTAGATAACCCTATTATAGTAACGCAAAATGTAATTGACGAATTACAATATTTAGCTGATAACGGTGAGAAAAACAAAAGAAAAAAAGGAAGGGCAGGTTTAGATAGTTTAAGGGAGATTAAAAAGAAAGTTGGAGATTATCGCTTTAAAATAGTAGATTTAAAAACTTCGCCAGAGAAAGTTGATAAGTCGTTAGTACATTACTGCAAAGTTAATAAATGCAAAATCGCCACCGTAGATTATAACTTAAATAAAACAGCTGACGTTGCCGGCGTAGAAGTTCTAAATGTTAATAAGCTCGCCAATGAAATAAAAACCAAAGTATTACCTGGTGATACAATCGTTATTAAATTTATTCAAGAAGGAACAGAAAAAAATCAAGTTGTTGGATATTTAGATGATGGAACAATGGTTGTTGTAAATGATGCTAAAGATTTACTTAATAAAAAACAGGCGGTTGTTGTTGATAAAGTTTTACAAACCAATGCTGGCAGAATGATATTTGCAAAGATAAAAAATTCCCAAAAGAGTACAGAAAAAAGAAATAAAAAGATGTTATTTTATCCTCAAACATGGAGAAAGTAGTAAACGCAAATCATACATATTTTTGAGTTTTGTAAAGTAAGAACTTACGCCACTAGTAGTCAAATCGACCTCATTATTAACATAACTTATTCATAATCTAGGTTAGACAAATTTGGTTAAAGTTTTATGCGTATGTGCGTATGATTGAATGAAAGGTAACCTTGTCGGTAAATTTTTCTTTATGTCTTTGTGTAAATATGGTAAAAACATGTTATAACGAGGCTATAAATAAAAATCGGGCCTAAATGTACGTACTTATCGTACATCTACGCCCGACCGTCTACTTCCTCGGACAGGAAAAGGAAGCAGACTCAGTTACTAACTAATTTACCACTTTCAAATGTCATGTCAAGAGATAATGGGTTTTCTTCGGGTAATTGAACATAAAAACAACCCTGCGCGTCGACTAGGCCGAGTAATAAGTGTGTGCGAAATTCAAAATCAAGCAGAGACGACAGGCAAGTTGACGATGTTGGTTTTAGTGGTAATATGTTGTTCGTTTTGTTCTTTGGTGCTTGATGCTGACCTTATCTTGCGCCCCTTTGATATTGAGATTTTGCTATGTTTACAGTAATATCTATTGACTTTTGAGTATTTTTTTGATAATATATTAATACAAAAGGAAAGGTTATGGACAGGGACCTTTCCTTTTTTGCTATTATAGTGCGAAAATAATTAATCCTTGCAGGGTGAAAATTTATGTGTTAGTATTTTCGATGATCGATAAATATCAATTTCTTCTTAGAAGTAATTCACGAAAAACATATTTGTAAGTAATAAATTTTATCGAATTTAATAATATATAGAATGATTTCCAAATTAAAATTTTAAGTTATATATTTATGGAAATAGGCGAAAGACATTTTCGGTTGTTTCACTAATTAAAAAATAAAAATGCCAAAAAAATCAACCACAGATACTACCAAGGAAATAGTTGATTATAATGATTTAGTAAAAAATCAAACAGCAACTTCTAGTACTGCTAATACAAACTCTTCTGATACAGATTCTAAATTGAATTCAAACGGCAAAGTTGTGAATTCGGATAAATCTCAAATTTCCCGTGCAGCACAAAGAGTAAAAGAAACTGAAAAAACATACAAGGTAGACGGTATATTAGAAATCAGACCTGATTACGGAATTATTAGGCAAGAAAAACCTGCTGTAGAGGGATTACCTAAAGATGTATATATTGCTACAACACAAATAAATAAATTTGGATTAAGAAAAGGCGATAGAGTAGAGGGTATTGCAAGATCGCCAAAAGAAGGTGAAAGATATTTATCTTTACTAAAAGTTGAAAAAGTTGAAGGAGTTGATGCTGATGTTGCAAGAAAAAGACCTAGATTTGAAGATTTAGTTGCTATTCATCCTAATGAAAGATTAAGACTTGAAACTAAACCAGATATTTTGACGACAAGATTAATGGATTTATTAACACCCTTAGGTAAAGGACAAAGAGCAATGATTGTTGCGCCTCCAAAAGCAGGTAAGACTTGGTTGTTACAAGATATTGCAAGAGGATTAGCGGAAAATCATCCAGATTTGAAGTTAATGGTTGTTCTTATTGGTGAAAGACCTGAAGAAGTTACTGAAATGCAACGAACAGTAAAAGGTGATGTATATGCAAGTAATTTTGATGAATCAGCAGCAAAACAAGTTGAAGTTGCAGAAAACGCTTTAGAAAGAGCTAAAAGATTAGCAGAAAAAGGTGACGATGTTGTAATTTTGATGGATTCCATTACTAGATTAGCTAGAGCATATAATTTAGTAGAAACACCAAGTGGTAGAACTTTAACAGGAGGTTTTGATCCTGCGGCGTTGTATCCGCCAAAGAAATTCTTTGGTGCAGCAAGAAATTTTGAAGATGCTGGGTCATTAACGATTATCGCAACAGCACTAGTAGATACAGGAAGTAAAATGGATGATGTAATTTTTGAGGAATTTAAAGGTACTGGTAATATGGAACTCTTTTTAGATAGATCACTGGCAGAAAGACGAATCTTTCCTGCTTTTGATATTAAGAGATCAATGACAAGACACGAAGAATTATTATATACACCAAAAGAAGCTGAAAAAGTTTTAACATTGAGAAGAATGATTGATTTGTTAGATGAAAAAGAAGCAACTCAAATTGTTGTAGATAGATTAAAGAAAACTAAAACAAATGATGAATTTTTAGATTCTTTGGCAAACGGAACTATATAATTTAGTTTTTGAATTATGAAAGAGGCGACCGCCGAAAATTCGGCGGTCGCCTTTATTATTATTAACTCTTCACTTTACTGTTAGAATACGGTAACATTTTGTCGAATTCCCAATAAAACGGGTAAATATAATATGAAAAAAATAAAGGGATTATTTAACAGAAAATCAGATACAAATGACAAAAAAGCAACTTCAGAAAATGCTAAAAATGAAGCAGATCCTTTACCTTTTGGATTAGCAAGTACAAAGAAACAAAAATTTACTAAAAATTTATCAGCGATAATAAAATCAGTACCAGAAACATTTATTGAATTTCTGAAAGTGATATTTCAATTTGTTGTGGCATTAATTGAATTTCTCATACATAAACTTGATTCTTTAATATATGGCTTAAAATCTATCACAGTCAAAAATATAGAAGCATTTATTAATTTAAAATTTCAAGTTATATCTAAAATGATATGGTCACGGGGTAGAATTGGCGCACATATAAGATATGCATTTATATTTTCATTTATAGTTGTTATCTTTTTAGCTGGGGGAATTTTTCAGAGTAAATTAATAGACGAAGGTACAATTGGCGAAAATACATTCTTATCTTCTCAATCTATACTTTTAGAAACTGCTACTGCAGCAACATTTGAAGGTAAATCAAAACTTTTAAGTGGACCTATTGAACATACGGTTGAAGAAGGGGAAACACTAAATTCAATTGCTAAAAAATATGGAATTCCACCTGAATATATAAAAGCAGCAAACAATTTAACCTATGATAGAGTTAAAGTTGGTGAAACATTGCAAATACCACCGGTAGAAGGTGCTTTGCATACAGTAAAACAAGGAGAAACCATTGAGTCTATTGCAAGAAAATATAAAGTTCCGCCACAATCTATTGTTGATTATAACTACATTGATGCTCCATACACATTAACCGAAGGTCAAATATTAACTATACCAAATGCAGAGTTACCAAAGAAAGAAAGATATTATGTTGGTGAGAATGTTTATGATACACACGCATATGGAATTTTGCCAAGTACACAACATAGCGTAAAAGGTACTGGACAGTTTGCTTGGCCTTTTCATGGTGTAATTTCCCAAGGATATCACAGATATCACCACGCTATAGACATTGCAGCAAATTCTGGTGATATAACAGCAGCTGATAAAGGTGTTGTAGTAAGAGCTGGTTGGTGGAAAGGTGGATATGGAAATGCTGTTCAAATAGACCACGGAAACGGCTATGTCACTACTTATGCACACATGAGCGTAATAAGTGTATCTGTTGGCGATAAAGTTGAAAGAGGACAAAAAATAGGCGTTGTAGGGTCAACGGGTAGGTCTACAGGACCCCATGTTCACTTTACAGTACAAAAAGACGGTGCATATATAAACCCATTTAGCGTTTTACCGTAAAATAATTTTCAAATTAGGTAAATAATAAATTACAGATAAACAATATTCTGAGTTATGCTTATTCTCAAATTATAAGAAATTTTTATTTTAGGAATTCAGTTTGAAGCTGAAAGTTAAAAACTTTCGTCTCATAATAAACACACACACTTGAATTATTACATCAATTATTAGAATATCAGGTATATATGATATTTAGAAAAAAGAATAGTACTCCTACCCAAACGATATTAGATGTTGAAAAGCAAGTTGAAAAAGACTTTCAAAAACTTAAAACATTTAAGGTTATATCCTTTTTCTATATTGCATTAGCATTTTTGTTACCTATATTTTTTGTTCCATTTACAGCAGATTGGTTTGATTTAAATAAAACCTTTTTAACCATACTAGTAGCATTTATTGTTTTAATTTTATACTTTGTTTACTTAATTCAAAGAAAAGAATTTGAAATTACATCGGCAAAAGCATATTTGCCATTATTAGGCATCTTATTAGCAGGTGGTTTATCAGTCGCGTTTTCAGTTAATAAACACATTTCTATATACGGGTTTTTCAAAAATTACTCATCATCTTCGGTTTTACTACTAGCATTTGTTTTATTAGCATTTGTTGGTGCTAATGTACCGTTAAATTTTAGAACAATCTTAAAGTGGTTTTCTGTTGGGGTTTTATTATCAACAATTGTGTCAATATTAGCGTATTTTGGAATGCCAATTCCCGGTGCTGATGGTACATACAGACAATTTACATTAGCGGGTGCAACTTTGTATTTATTGGGAATTCAAGTAGTGGCAGTTTTATCATCACTTTATTTGTTGTCTGAAGAATTAAAAGAAAAAAATACAAAATGGATAATACTATTAAGTGCTGTAATTATATTTGTTTCATTTTACTTGATAATATCTGCAAATATTTCAGCCGTTTCATTGTTATTAGTTGGTATGATTTATTTGATTTTTACAGGTAAATTAGAGGCACACAAATACGCTGGAGTTTATTTTGGGATATTTATAGGAATTGTTGTTTTATCATTTTTAGTTTATTTTCCAATGACTAGAAGTGCATTAGGAATTCAAGATTTTGTACAACCTATTAGATTATCAGTAAAAGAATCATGGTTTGTTTCTGCTAGCACAGTAAGAGATATGCCATTATTTGGGTCAGGATATGGAACCAATTTTATAAACGCATCAAGATATAGACCCGCAACTTTAAATATGACAGATGCTTGGCAAGTTAGATTTCATCATCCATACAATGATGTATTTATGTGGTTAGCAACAGGTGGGCTTGTAGGTTTTTCATTATTTGTGGTATTTTGGGGTTTTATAGGATATTACGCATATAAATTACGATCTAAAGATTCAATATACTTTTCGTTATTCCTTTTTGTTTTAACAACTTTACTAGTATTAGGTTTTAATCCAATTTTAATGGCAATATTGTTTATGTTATTGGGAATTATGGCGTACAATTTAGATTTCCACAAGATAAAAGTAAAAGGATATTGGGTACAGGTTATTATGTTGGTTCTAACACTTGGAGCATTCGGATTATTTATGTACAAAGCATCAAAAGTATATGCAGGACAGTATTACTACAATAAAGGTTTAAAAACAAATTCCGCAGTTGAAAGATATAACTTGCAAAAGAAAGCTTTAACAAAAGATCTTTATGAAAGTGTTTACAGAAGAGACGCAGTTGCAACGGGCTTATTTATTGTTAATAAAATAGCACAAAATCCTGATGCAACTGAAAACGATGTAAAAGCTGCACAACAATTAATAAAAGAGTCAATTGCAGACGCAAGAAGATTAACAGAGTTAGTTAACCCATTAGATGTTACCAATTGGGAAATAAGAGGTAACGCTTATAACTTTGTTGCTGGTATAGATAAAAACCTCGTACAATTTGCAATACAAGCTTATACAAATGCAATTAATTTAGAACCTACAAATCCAACTTTATGGTTAAATTTAGGTTCAATTTATTACAAACAAGGCTTGTATCAAAATGCGGTGCAAGCGTTTAATAGGGCTGTTCAACTTAAAGATGATTATGCAAATGCCCATTATAATTTAGCATACGCATTAAAAGATGCAGGTGATATAAACAGAGCGATTACTGAATTAGAAATAGTATTAAGATTATTACCTGAAGATTCGCCAGATAAAGATAGGGTTCAAAAAGAACTAGATACATTTAAGAATTTGGCTGAACAACAAAGAAAGGCTAATGAAGAAAGAGCAAAGGCGTTACAAGTTGAGCAACAAAACCCAGAAGAAGTTCAGCAAACAGAAAAGCAAGAGCCATTGAAAAAGCCAGAAGAAAATATAAAACAACTTGAAACTAAAAATGTAGAAGTACCAGAAGAAGTTAAGAACCCAGATGAAAAGGCACAATTAGAAAACGAAAATGAACCAGTGGATACAAACGGTACAGATGAAACAGGTGATACCGAAGAGAATGTTCCACCTGCGGATGGTACAGAGGTTGACGAAGATCAAGGAGAAACAGAAGCACCAATAGCACAACCAGCTGAATAATTTTGTAAAAGCGATTTATTTGGTGCGAAAATAAAATGAGATTGTGAAGTGTGTGTTAGGTTTGTGGCCCAACTGATTCTATTTTAGGTTCTAATTTTCTAAAAACAATTCTTTTGTTTGGTAAACTTTCAATAGTGTAATAAAAAGTTTTCTTTTCTTCGGCCATTTTTGCTGATTCTATCAATTCTTTCTCTTTTTCCGCTTGTAATGTCTCTGCGATTTTTAATACTAGTTCATCTAAATTTTCATTAGTTACTGCTGATATAAAAACAATATTATCTGTTTCTTTAGCAAATAGTTGTTTAATTTCATCGATTTTACTTTTAACTTCTGATAAATCTATTTTATTAATTGCTACAATCTGTGGCTTTTTTGTTAGTTCTTTGTTCCATTTTTGTAATTCTTTATTTATTATGTGGAAGTCATTTAGTAATGCTTTTGTATCTTGTGTTAACACTTTTGCACCATCGATTAAGTGAACTAACACTTTAGTTCGTTCTATATGGCGAAGAAAATCATGTCCCAAACCTTTGCCTTCGGCTGCGCCTTCAATAAGCCCGGGAATATCTGCAAGAATGAATTCCCCATAATCAGCATTAGATAAGAATTTTCGTGTATCAAGCACGCCTAAATTTGGTTCTAAAGTTGTGAAATGATATTCAGCGGTTTTAACATTTGTGTGAGTTAGGGCATTAAGAAGTGTAGATTTACCACTGCTAGGAAGCCCAATTAAACCAACATCGGCTAAAAGTTTTAACTCAAGATAAAGCTCTTGCTCTTTGGTTTTTTCACCGGGAGTAGCAACCATTGGTGTTCTATTAACAGAAGATTTAAAATGCCAGTTACCAAGACCACCTTTGCCACCGGTAGAGGCAAGATATTCTTGATTAGGTTCTGTAAAATCAAAAATTACATTATTATTTTCATCTTTAATAATAGTACCAAGAGGAACACCTATGACTAAATCAGCACCGTCTTTACCTTTTTTAAGTTTTCGCATGCCTGGTTTACCACTTTCGGCGTGAAATTTAGTTTTTCTTTTAAATTTAGTTAATGTGTTTGCGTGTTTATCTACCTTAAAAATTATATCTCCACCTTTTCCGCCGTCACCACCCCAAGGACCGCCTTTTGCGATATATTTTTCGCGTCTAAAAGAGACGATTCCATCGCCGCCGTCTCCTGCTTTTATTCTTATTTTTGCTGTATCAATCATTTTGCTAGGTAAATAATTACTTTAATGCATTAATGCATTTGTATTGTAGCATAG
>CAZDNW010000037.1:0-2606 GCA_964506905.1 uncultured Candidatus Saccharibacteria bacterium | reverse complement strand
CAATAAACTTTTACAATAAGTCCATAATAAACCGGACTTGTAACAAAATTGTCACGAGTCCGGTTTGTTACAATTTATCTAAAATGGGATCAGATGAACCCTTAGGGTGTCCTGCTGTCGCTCATCACTGCAATTTTAAATTCTAACCGAGTATTCGCCGGTCAAGACCAGCATTCGCCGGTCAAGAATTTTAAATCAATGATTAGATTTTTAATACTTTAATTAAATAAAAAACAGCCCGGTGGCTGTTTTTTGTTTTGAAAATCACAGTCTTGGCGCTGACCTACTCTCGCCCAATGGACGGACCATGGTCCGACTTTAACAGTCAGTTAATTTATAACTTCGAAATTAAACCTTAATTTTGAAACTAATTTCTAACTATATTTTTTTAGTTATCAAAATATAGTTAAAACACCTTAAAACTTTTTACAATATTTTCCATCTCTTCAGCAACTTCAACGCGACCCCCAATAAATGCCAGCCTAAAGACATAAAAAAATCCATTTTCTTTAAAAATAATTGCCACATTTGGATTATCTTTATCTATCCCCGGTAAGATAAATTCCTTGCCAATACTATTTTGCGCAGAAAATTCCACCTTATCAGAGCTATAATCAAAATTAATCTTTTTGGCGAACTCTTCAATTTCATCAATATCACCGACACGATAAACTGTCAAGGCAAGAATGTGAAAATCATCTGGCTTATTATCAGGAGAATACTCTTGCATATTTCTATAATTAGACCAAAAAGTTTGCCCCCCTAATTGTACTTTAAAATCATTATCAACCAACTGTTCTCTCAAATCATGTTCTGATAAACTTTTATCTAAATACCATTTATTTGGAAAACTTATTTTATACCTATAATGTTGATTGACATACTCTGTTGTGCCTTCATTATTCCCATTATGGTTCTGATCCTTAAAATCACTTTCGCTATGGTCTACTTTTTCAATATTTGACTCACTCATATTGCCCAGCATTATTTTATGCTCTTTTTTATTTTCTATATTTTGTTTTTCAGTGTTTATAAAAACCTTCTTAAAATATTCTACTGATTTAAAGCTAAAATATACCGTCAGTAAAACTATCGCTATTATAAAAAAGCTAAATCTAATTTTGTTTATTTTGTACATTTATATGATTTTTAAAAAAGTTACCCCTAGTAATGGATAACTTTTTTATTTATATTTTATAAATAAATTTTAATCAATCATAGAAGTATAATCCCAACCCCTAGTTGCACCATTACAAATATACAATCTATTATTAGTTGTATCTATAGACATTCTGCCTCGCTCGGAATCATCATCACAATCCTCTGCTGGAGGTGCACCGGCTGAGGTATTCTTAAATTGCAAATACTCACCAGAACCACCACCCACAGAAGCACTCCCGGCTGAAAGACTTCCGTACACATCAATGCCGCCAAGCCTCAATTCTCCATTATATGCATTACCATCACCATTTTCAATAACTAACGCATTACTACCAGATCTCATTCCTATTAATATATTATTAGCATTTCCTTCATTGAAAAACCTAATAACTGGCTGACTATCTAACATAGTAGAACAGGAATAATCTGCCCCATCTGTACATGAAGAGATTAATTCCACTGAATAATCAGTTACATTATGATTATTAACCCTCATCTTGTCTTTGTTTATACTTGCACAATCTCCACCAGAACCACAACTACTACCAATTAAAACCTCCGCTGAATCATCCCCAATAACGCGACCTCCAAATAAATTAATATTTTTATTTGTAAAATTAATTTTATCAGAATCAATTGCTGCGGCTGCATTTATATCAGCATTTACAATCGTACCATCTGTAATTTCTGTTGACTCAACTGAATTACCAAGTGTCGATCCTGTATTATCATCAGCCCCACAAACCCAAGCTGTTCCATTATACTTTAAAACTTGTCCACTTGTGCAACCATTGGAAGCTAAATCTCCAAATAGGATGCTATTTGTTAAATTTAACTTTGAATAATCAATTGCACCATCCTCCAATGTCTTTTGACTAATAATACCTTTCCAATTTTTATCTGGATGTTTTAATTCATTTCTGACACTCTTTTTGACAGCTTTTTTGATTGATTTTATTTCGTTTCTGGAAAAATAATCTGCCCAGTTGTATTTAGCAAATGCAACATCTACATTAATTAAACCCGCCAACACTCCTAATGTCATAAATAATAACACCCTTCTTTTAATTTTCATTTTTTATTTTTAATTATTATTTTTATCTTATATTTTTATTATACCCCCTCCTGACATGATGTCAATTTAAGAAAATCCCAAATTGTGAATAACTTAAAATATTTTAAAACACATTTTACAATAAACTTTTACAATAAATCCATAACAAACCGGGTTCACAACAGTTGTTGCAAACCCAATTTGTTACAATTCATCCGAAATGGGATTAGGTGGACCCTGTCATCTTGTTGTAAACAAAAAACAGCCCGGTGGCTGTTTTTTGTTTTGAAAATCACAGTCTTGGCGCTGACCTACTCTCGCCCAATGGACTACCATCGGCGCTGGCGGGCTTAACTGCTGAGTTCGGGATGGGATCAGGTGGACCCCCGCC
>CAZDNW010000036.1:0-2242 GCA_964506905.1 uncultured Candidatus Saccharibacteria bacterium | reverse complement strand
TTTATTTTTGAAAGTGGAAAATGACAAATTAAGGTTATATCATGTGGATAAAACTTTGATTGCGGAATGGAATATTGATGATTTAGTAAAGACCTTTAGAGAAAAAATGCCTGCTGTAGTTGTTGTTATGGCAGATACGCGCATTAATTCTGAAGAAAAAGAAGAATTTTATTTTAACGAAGCATATCTTCTTAAAAATCCAGACATTAATAATTTTATAGACCTCATTAAAAAAGATATTATAATCGTAGATGTGCGTATGTATTTGAAGAAAAATGGAACAGTAAGAAATCATGGAACTGCCTTTAGAATTGATGAAAAGTATTTATATTTATGTTTTGCAGATAAGGAGAGACTAATATGACAATTGGGCTTGTGAAAAAAATACGAGACGAAACATGGGATTTCCGAACGGCAAATACTAAACAACATGTACACTGCTTTCACACTTATCCCGCAATGATGATTCCTCAAGTTGCAGGGAGAATTTTAGATGAATACGGAAAAAACTCCAATCTTTTATTTGATCCTTATTGTGGCACAGGAACATCATTAGTAGAAGCAAATTTAAGAGGTATAAATGCTACAGGGACAGATATTAACCCTTTGGCCAGACTAATAGCTAAAGTTAAAACAACAATTATTCCTTTAAAATCGTTGGATTTGTATCTAAGAGATTTTAACGATTTTGTTTTTTCAATCAAACTAGGCGGTAAAAGAATTGAAACCAAAATTCCTAACTTTAAAAATATTGACTATTGGTTTAAAAAAGAGATACAATATTGGCTAGCTATTGTTAAAGATTATATTGAAAAAATTGACGACATAGATATTCAAGATTTCTTTAAAGTAGCTTTTAGCGAGACAGTAAGAGAAGTATCATTAACTCGAAATAGCGAGTTTAAACTATACAGAATGAATGAAAAACAAATAGAAAGATTTAATCCTGACGTTCTATCTATAATGACGGAAAAACTGGTACGTAATAGAAACAGTTTGGCAGAATACATATCAATAAAAAAGAATAATGCTGTTTCTCACATCTATGATTTTAATACAGTATACGAGATTCCTGAAGATGTTATGTTGCCAGAAAGTGTAGATATAATAGTTACATCCCCACCTTACGGTGATTCACGAACTACTGTGGCTTATGGGCAGTTTTCAAGATTGAGCAATCAATGGTTGGGGTTTGAAGAATTGAATGAGGTTGATAAACGGTCTATGGGAGGGGTAAAAAAGCAAGAATTTAGGAATTTTGATTTTAAGCCTCTTGATAAGGTATTATCTCAAATTGCTCAAATAGACGAGAAAAGAGTAGGTGATGTGGTTTCTTTTTATATAGATTATGAGAAATCAATAAGAAATGTTTCTAGAGTTATTAAAAAAGGTGGAGTAGTAGCTTATGTAGTAGGGAACCGTAGAGTTAAAGGTATAGAAATCCCTAATGATAAAATAACAAGAGAATTTTTTGAAAGAAACGGATTTAGACATGTTAAAACGATAATAAGAGCTATCCCAAACAAAAGGATGCCTAAAAGGAATAGCCCCAGTAATGTAGTAGGAATGACAGATACGACTATGAATTATGAATATATCGTTATACTCAGAAAGGAGAAGTAAAACATATACAACTAACTTTACTTAAATCGGTAAAGCATAACCTTACATGTTTCCATAACATCATATTAACATAAATAAGTGGCGGTGACGCCCACATCTTCATAAATACCAAAAAGTTCCCAGCCCTCAAACCTTCAGTTTTTAAAGAAGGATAAAAAGAGAAAAAAATTTATTTTTCTTTGGAGAGAATTTCTTTATTTCTTATCTCATGCAACCATTTATCAATATCTTCTTTTCTAAATCTCCATTGATTAGCAATTTTCACAGCGGGGATTTTGCCTTCCCTTGCCATTTTATAAAGAGTAGATTTTCCTATTTTTAAATATTTTGCGGTCTCCTCAAGGGTCATTATTTCTCCAAACCCTTCCATCATAGTTTTAACTCCTCTTTAACCTGCCAAAGTTTATCAAAGTTTGACATCACATAATAATATATAGCAAAGAAAACCAAAAAGTCAAGCAAAATGGAAAATATTTGGGTGGTGGGTGGGAATAGATTTCCTTTTTTGTTTTGGCTTTGCCAAAACATAGGCTGACGAAAGCACTTGCCTTGAGGATGCTTTAATTTTTAAGAGAATTCTCCTTAAAAATCTCTTGAGAGGAATATACCGACCATAACC
>CAZDNW010000035.1:0-1816 GCA_964506905.1 uncultured Candidatus Saccharibacteria bacterium | reverse complement strand
AAATAGATTGGGATGATGAGGATTGGCCTCCCGTTAAAATTAAAATAACTATTGAAGTTTTTGATTAATACAAAAAAACGTATAACGACCTGAGTTAACCTGCGCTTTGAGCGCAAAGGAGGAAATATGTCAAAGAAAAATACCGGACGCGAAAAGCGTCAGGTTGAACGATTTGTTAAACGCCTTTATAGGTTTTATAATTTTGATGAGGAAAAATACGGAGAACCTTTTGCGTTATGTGATAACTGCAAAAAAGATTATAAACCACCATTAAATGTATATATCGAAAAAATCGCTGATGCAACTGAATTGAAATGTAATATATGTGGCGTTTAACGTCCCAAATCACCGGCGCTGAAAGCGTCCGGTGCATTTGGTTGTTAGGCTAAAGGGAGGGAATATGTATTATATATCTGGTAAAAAAATTATTAAGGAATCACCTTTTGTAAATACTTATGGCCGTTTAATACTTGTTGAAGATGAAAATGGCGATAAATATCTTGAGATGGGTGATTGTTTCGGGCCAGATTATTTTGGACCATTATCAGACGAACAAGTTAAAGCATTTTATTTACTTTGCGAATTGGAATTAGAAAATGCCTAACGACCTGAGTTAACCGGCGCGTTTACGCGTCCGTGTTAAACTGGGTGTTATGCTTATTAATATATTTACTAACTAATTAAAAGGAGATTTTATTATGTGGAAAGTATTTATTATTTGGTTGATTGTTTTATCAATTAGTGCCGTAATTGGTGCTGTTTTGTGGCCATATACTATTAATACGTGGCTTGTTTATTTTGGGAAGCAGCCTGTGTTTACTTGGTATTATGGTGCTATTTTGGGGTTTATCCCATTTATTGGCCAATTAACTATCCCTTTAGCTGTTATTACGTGGATTGCAATGATGTTTTTAGCATAACGCCGGAATTCACCCGCCGCGTTAAGCGGTCGGGTGGAATGATTTGTTAGGCTGGAAATAATAATTTGATATTTTAGGAGGTAAAACAATGATTTTAACAGAACATGAAAGAGAAGTATTAATTAAAAAATGTAATGAAATTTTAACGCAATTAGATTTTGAGAAATTTACAGAAGAAATTAAAGCACCGGCTATAATGAAAAAATCCGCTGATGGGCAACAAATACAATTACAAATATTAGTAACTCGAAACGAAGAAAATTTTATGTAATATGCCTAACGGCAGGTTATCACCTGTGCGTTTAATACAATGAATTAACCGCACCGCCACGCTGTAAGCGTCAGGTGCATAACCGGGTTAGGCTGGAGGAACAAAATGAAAGCATTTACATCTATCGAAGAATGGAGAGCTGAAGCAAAAAAACGTTTCGGTGACAATCCAAAAAATTGGAAATTTATTTGCCCTTCTTGTGGTCATATAGCTTCTGCTCAAGACTGGATAGACGTTGGCGCAAGTCCGAGTGAAATTGCTTTTTCTTGCGTTGGCAGGCACACAGAAAAGCCGTACGATGCCTTCCAAAAAGGGAAAAGCCCTTGTAATTACGCTGGTGGTGGGTTGATACAATTGAATCCTATCATAATCAGGGATGGCGAAAAAGAGCTAAGGGTGTTCGATTTTGCGCCAGAGGCCTAACATTAATAATTAACCCGAAGCGCTATAATAATAAAATAAATAGGGAAATACAGAATTAATATTTTTTTATTTATTTCTATATAGGGGCTAAAAATGGTGTCTTGTCTGTCTTATTTGTATTTAATTTATTAATTATTATTAACTTACCGACAAGACACTTAGCAAGACAGACAAGACAGATAAGACATTGGTTGAAAATTCG
>CAZDNW010000034.1:0-5170 GCA_964506905.1 uncultured Candidatus Saccharibacteria bacterium | reverse complement strand
TATATTAATGGCTCGCATTATACCCTGCGGTAAATGAATAATACCGCTCGGTTCAAAGCCATCGTATGCAAGAAGCTCTTTGTCTTGAGTTAATAAGTCTATAATTTCCTTTTCTGTAACAATTTCTTCTCCTACTTCTTTGATTAGTTCGAATTTATGTTTAATTATTGGTGAAAGTTTAGATATATCAATATGATTATCTGTATTTTTGTCGTTCATAATGATATTATATCACGATAGTAAATATCTACCTCTGTATGTGACCTATACAAATCATTTTTAATACTTGAATTGTATGGTAAAATGTAAATATGAATGGTATCAATTCAATTGGAGGTGACCCCACGCTTAATCCACCAGACATAATTGGAGAATTGAGAAATGCATTGTATATTAAGTTTTTATTGGCCGGTAACCCATCTGGCGGATTGCATGTGGAATTGCTTGAGGCTGATGGTAGTACTATGAATGTAACTGCAAGAAGAAATCATGGGGTAGAAGTTGACAGTGCTGGTGAGCAAACGCCATATACAACATATACATTAGAATTTGAAACATCAAAAGATGAAAATACTGTAACTGTAGATGAACCACAAAGACGAATGACTATAACAGTTTTGCATTGGGATAGAAAGGAAAACGCCCTTGGGCCTACTGATATGCTAATTGTTGAGTTTCAAAACCCAACAGAAGCAGATAAATCGGAGTTTCCTCAAGCGATACAAGAAATCCCTATGCGTGAATTTAGTCTTTCTGCAAGTAACAATGGACAATTAAAGGTGGATTTTAACGAGAAGGGATTACCCGATAGTTTCAGACAGACTTTTATCAATGGGGTCAAGGATGCAGCAGAAAGAATTTTTAAAGATGTACCTGTTGGTCAAGTCTTTTGTGCTGGATATTGTGATGACAGGGAGAGTAGCTATGCCAGACGGCTTGTGATAAGAGCTGCAAAATCTAAAATGTTACAAGAAATGGGTATTCCGACCCTTCCTGATATAAATACGATTGACACCACTGCTGCGCCTGATTTTGGAACACAGCTTATGAATGCAATAATTGCGATAGCCAAGAAATATATTACTGCATCTCTTAATACTTTAGAGTAATTAAGAACATTTGCAAATGTGTGTTTGCAATAAAACATACAGATAAGATTTGAAGTTGTCATTTGTTTTATTATTGATATTGTTCTTTAGTCTTTTCTATAACAAATTTCTCCTTACTTCTTATACTTACACTCAAGTACCTTTGACTTTTCATAATGAATAATTTCTGGTAACCCTTCTGTTTTTTTCATATCTTTAATAGCGTCAAATTGTGGGTAATTATTATTATTCTGCGTAATCCATGAAAAATGATCATACGGAGGATCATACCTGATTGTAAAAGGTGTAACTGCAACTATTCTATCGTCTGGTAACCATACATTTTCATAAGCATATCTAAAATAATCTGCTACAGTGTATTTATCTAAGCCGTACTTTACCCATTTTCCATTATCGTGTGCTTCACTTTCTTTATGTGCCCACCCTGTTTCCGTTATAAAGACAGGTAAATTTTCAGTATCGATACCAAAATATCGTTTTAATAACTGCAGTTCCCACTCATATGCCCTTATACTATTACGGCCAGTTGCTTTTGGAGAGCCTGAAAAATTTGGTTGTGGATATGGATGTGATGCCCAACCGTCTAGTTTTCTAAAAATTCCAGGCACCGCCTTATTCATCCTTATTAAAAATGTCTCTTCGTCTAAATATCCACCTCCCGTTCTCGCACTTGCGTTAAATGCTCCATTCATAACAAAGAAATTTTCATCTTTAGATTTTAATGCTTTAATCGTTTCATCAAGAATCTTTGCATATTCTGCTGGATTAACATTGCCACCCCAAAATTTTTTATCATTTGGCTCATTATAAACAGAAACATATCTTTGCTTTATTGGCCACTTTAAACTGTCTAAAAAGTTTGCTGATTTATATATTTGTTCTTTAACTTCATCTTCATCGTCCAGCTTTATATCCCACAGTTGAATTATTGGAATCAAATGCTTTTCACTTAATTTATCAAATAATTTATTCCATTTGGTTTCATTGTAATCATTTACATTATATGGAATTAAAACATATCCCCAATCTCCGCCATTTGAATTAACAAGTTCCTCAGCTTTATCAGTAAATTCATCAATTTCCGCATAAATATATATACCTACCTTATTATTTTGATAACCAATGTTTTTTTGCACATTTTTCGGTTTTTTATTTATTATATTTGAATATTCGGCTCTATAAACATAAACAGGTTCACAAACTAGTTCTTCTGTCTTATCTTTCTTTTGTAAAGATTTATAATGTGGAAGTTCGTGAGGTCTTATGTCTTCAGTATTTTCTTCTGTATTACCTGCCTCATTTTCCAAATTCTCATATAAGTTTTTATTTTCTTGGTTGAGTTGATTATTAACTTTTCTTTCCTGTATTGAAAACCAGGTAAATGTTGCTAAAAAAAGTGTTATTAATGATAAAAGTATAATGACCCTATATCTTTTCATGTATCAATAATGATAATAGCATTTAACAAGAAAGTTAATAGGTTTAATAACCAGTGGTAGGATAATTTTGATGCAAGAACTCAATTATATTAGCAATAAATGTTCCAATAACAGGAACTACGGACATTTTAGATAAGAACGCAAATAACAATGAAATTAAAATTGTGGCACCTAAAAAGCCTCCTAAACCAGTTGCCATGCCTCTTAATAAAACATGTTTTACGCTAACATACCTTCTTAAGTATTTATTATTTTCTCTAAGCAATCTAACAATTTCTTTACTAACCTCGTCTTGTGTCATTTCAGCAACATCATCATTTTTCGCAGGTTTAGATGGTGTAACTGTATTAGATGTGGTTGTTTCTTGTGTGTTGTCCGTATCCATTAAATATAAGTTTATCACTTAAAATTAAATAAATCTATTTATTAAGGATATAACACAATCAAGAGAGAATTAGTTTTGTTAAATAGAATAACTTTAAAATATAGTAAACGAAAAGTAGTGACAAATATGAGTTGAAAGCGTTGTAATTCACTAATTAAACGCAATCAAAAGAGATTTAACTTTATTAAATAGAATAACTTTAAAATATAGTAAACAAAAAGTAGTGACAAATATGAGTTGATTGCGTTACAATAACCACAAAGATGTTTACATTTAAACAAGCATCTACCAAAGAGCCGCTCAAAAGAGCGGCTCTTTTTTTGTGCTTATAATACAATAAATTCCAAATAATAATCAAAAAAAGGCTTTTATTTAGTTCGCTTAAAAAGTTTTGCTAACTCTTTCATACTAATTTCAATTTTTAAAGGACGACCGTGTGGGCATGTGTATTTAATTTCAGTTTCTCTTAACTTATCAATCATTGCCGCTAATTCCTCATCAGGCAAACTATCTCCCGCTTTATATGCACTTCTGCATGATAGATAAGTTAGAGCTTTATTACTTTGATTATCTACATCTTTTATCTCTTCCTCACTTTCTAAATCTTCTAATACTTCATGAAATAATTTATTTAAATCTTTATCTGCTAAAACAGCGGGAACCTCTGTAATTTTATATGTATTTTTCCCAAATTCCTCAACCTTAAATCCGGCTTTTTCAATAGCTTCTTTATTTGCCTCATAAGTTGCACTTTCGCTTGCAGTTAAGTTTATTACAACAGGTGTCATCAACGGTTGAATAGCTCCCTCTTCTTTCTCCTTTTTATGGGAATTTATAAGCTGTTCATAAATTATGCGTTCATGCAAGGCGTGTTGATCATATATTGCGATGCCATCTTCAGCCTCTACAACAATATATAAGTTATGAATTTGTAATATTTTTGTATTAGATTTAGGTTGTTCATCTGGTTCTGTATTATCAGAAAATTCACTATCAAATCCGCCAAAAATATCATCGCCTAAGCCTAGTGATGATTTTTTCTTTGTATCCTTTAAGTTAACCGTGTTTTTAAGTGGGTCTTTCTTCGTCTTAGTAGAAGAACCAAACCCAAATGGATCTGTTTTTGGTTTATTAGATTTAACCGGTGAGCCGAATGGTGAATTTGTTGTACCGGTTGGTTTCTTTCCAAATCCGCCAAAGGCCCCGAACGGATTTGCTTTTTGTTGTGTTCCTGCGGGAGGTTTACCAAATGCACCTAACCCACCTGTGCCACCAAGCCCGCCAAATCCAAATGGGTCTTTTTTATTTGTTGCTCCATCTGTTTCATTGCCAGGAGTTAAATCAGTTCTATCAAGTGCCGCCTTTACAGCAGTTTGAACCGAAGAAAATATAAATTTCTCATCAGAAAATTTTACCTCTAACTTTCTAGGGTGAACATTAACATCTACAATATTTGGTGGTACATCAATAAAAACAACAAAAGGTGGGTATGTGTTATTAGGAATCAAACTGCCATATGCTTTTTTAACAGCATATGCTATTGATTTACTATTTACATACCTTTTATTTACAAACAAATACTGGTTTTTCTTTCGTTCTGATGCTAATTCTGGTTTTGCCGTAAAACCATAAATTTCTGCATGCGGATGCTCAAAAAACAAAGGAATCATTTTCTTATATTTGTCTTTTCCTAGTATTTCTCTTGCCCTATCCTCTAATTTATCTTTTGGTGGAAGATTATAAATGGCTTTTTCATTATGTATAAATTTTAATCCGATATTTGGTTCTGCAAATGCATATGCATCAATGATTTCCAAAACCGCTTTATATTCTGTTTGAGCTGATTTCAAAAACTCTTTTCTTGCGGGAACATTATAAAATAAATCTTCAACTAAAATTGAAGTTCCAACTGGAGCACCTACTTCATTAACAGATATTACCTTTCCTCCTTCAATCTTAATTTCTGTTCCTAAATCTGCACCAGATTTGCGCGTTTTAAGTGTAACCTTTGATACAGAAGCAATACTTGCCAATGCTTCGCCTCTAAAACCAAATGTCTTTATATTCAATAAGTCTTCTTCGGTTTTAATTTTACTTGTTGTATGTGGCTTAAATGCCATTTCGGCATCTTCTCTCGTCATACCTACCCCATCATCTACAACATGAATTTTTTTTATGCCACCTTGGTCTATTGTTACAGTAACAGTATCAGCAAAAGCATCAAAAGCATTATCTAT
>CAZDNW010000033.1:0-3945 GCA_964506905.1 uncultured Candidatus Saccharibacteria bacterium | reverse complement strand
AGACCCATGTCCGCTATGTGGAGGTAAACTTGTAGTAAAAACAGGAAGATTTGGAAAATTTGTTGCATGTGAAAACTATCCAAAATGCAAATATACAAAAAGCGTGCAACAAAAATTAAATATGAAATGCCCAGAATGTGGTGAAACCGAAGGTGGTGAAGTAGTAATAAAGAGAACTAAAAAGGGTAGAGTATTTTACGGATGTTCAAGATACCCTGATTGCAAATGGGCGAGTTGGAAGAAGCCGAAATAAAAAAAAATAGGTACTCGCGTAAATTGTTAACTTATAGTAAACTTTACCGGCATTGATTGCATATTAGCTATGGATTTATAAAAATATACAATTTACTACAGTTTCTGTATTTAATTTAAAGTACAAGAATATTTTAATTAAGTTATAATTAGCAGCTTGCTTATAATATTATTTATTTTTCTTACCTACCCGATTTATCATAATATATGACTGTGCCATTTCCACGCATAGAAGAAACTAATGAATTTAAGGCCCCTGATTTATATGAAAAAATTTTGTCTATAGAAATTGATAGTATTGAAGAATTTGTGAATAATTTAAGTCAAGATGACATAAGGGTAAATATAAATGAAGAATCTGATTCTTTTAGTTTAGAATTAAGCATTCCTACTTTTGTGAACCCGGAAGATGTTATCAATATTGCTATTGATAATCAAGGTGGAGTTGTTATCGAAGTTAGTGGTGATGGGTTTATGTTTGATCAAGGTGAAGGGGGTTTTGTTTCTAGTTCAAGTGAACGACTTCCAGATGCTTTTGTATTAAATGTTTTACTTAATATGAGGTTAGTATTAGTAACAGAAGTTGTTGCATACTTAAGTGACTATATTGATAATGAGAATCTTACTGCAGTTGACCCTAATATAGGGCCATTGTTGTATACAATCAATGATATGGTAAAACGTGAAATCCAAGAGGATAGAACAAGAATACAAGCGAGTAATATGCTAAAAGATTTGATTAGAAAGTTTGAAGTTGAATGTACAGATGGTAATAAGCAAGTGGAATATTCTGTAATATTTAATTTGCATGTGCGTGATATTGATGAAGTAACTCTCCAAAGATATGATATTAAATTTGGTAGTGGCGGAGTATATGCGAAAGACGCTTTAAGTAATATCCAAATTATTGAAGTATTAAAAGGTGGAATAAAACATATCCTTAAATTTCATATTAATGAATACAACATAGTGTTAAATCGGCGTGCGAGTTTACGTGATATTAAATATAACCCTTTATGAATCAAAAGCGATGTATAATAATGTATGAGGATTTCCTAACATAAAAATGTTGAGAAATTAGATTCATTATTTTAATTTTTATTTGTTTTATCACCTTCAACCCAAATCCACTCATCTTCTCTAACAGTATAAATCTTTTCACCAAGCTTCTTACTATATTCATTAACCAAACCTTTCATACTATCTTCATAATGAACCCAAATATAGTGATTAAAAACACCAAGCCCACTTAAATCTTTTAGTCCAACATCATTAGGGTCATAAGGAATCGCAGTGTCAATGCCTTTTGTAAAAATTAATGCGCCTGCACTTCCACCAAAAACTGGAATATCTGTTTCGCTTAATAATTTAACTAGTTTCTTATCAAACTCAGATTTTCTGAATTCATCTAGTAAGTAGAATGTGTTGCCACCACCTATATAAATTCCCCCAAATTTTAATAAATCGCTATAACCTTTTTCATAAATATCTTTTTCAACCCACATTTCTATTGATAGGTTATTTTTTGTGGAATTCAATTCTTGTTTAAGCCATGCCAAACAAGAATCATAAGGGTGTTTGATCGTGTCTATTGCGACAGGAATATATAGTATTTGTTTATTTTTAAGCAAACTTAAAAACAAATCATTTACTTTTTTAGTTTGTGGCATAGCACCGCCACCGCCAAGAATTAGGTTCATAGACGGATTTTACACATCAACCACAACAAGAGCAAGCCCAATAACCCCTACAATTGCAGATATAATCTTTAACAAAAACATTTTTCTTTCGCCCAAAAAAGCTGCAGAAAGAATTGTATTAAAAATTACAGTAGTTGATATCACAGCAGTTGCTATAGATACAGGGCCGTACCTGTAAGTTGTTAACATCACAAAGGTATAAAATACAGAAAAGAAACTTGTTGATATGTGCGATAAAATTGTTTTTCTGTTTACATCGCACTTTATCGCTTGTAATAGCTGTTTGAAATTTATTTTTTCATCAAATACTGTAAATATTGATATGTATATTGCGCCCATTGTGTAACTTAATGCTACATAAAAGGGTAGGTTTTTGCCATCGCTTAGGTTTATATCAAAAATAATGCCAATTGCATAAGCAAAATTGGCAAGAATTCCCAATGACCAATATTTGTTTAATTTTCTTGATTTAAAATCATAAGCAATCGTAAAATTTGCTACTAAGATAAGTATAATTCCTAGTACAGTTTGAAATGTTAAATACTCGTCTAATATTAGAATTCCAAATAATATTAAAAATACATGAACAGACAAATCAATAACACCAGACACGGCAACATCTACATTTTTTCTTACTGTTGCTTGCGTTCTGTCGTGTAGTGCGTAAAACAATCCTGCAAGTAAAAATAATGCTAAAGGTATGTAGTTTAATGTGGAATTCCCTGCTGAATTTTTAGTTACAAACGGTAACGGTTCAGTAGAAAAGTATGCTAATGGTAGCACTAAGAGGGTACCTATGGCTTGAAATACGATAGGGGGAACAAAATCATACCTCGTCTTTAACAAAGTAACTCTGTACGATAAATAAAATCCAACAAGCAAAATCACTGACAATACGGCAAAAAATACCCATAAATATTCGCTTGGCGTTGTGTAATAATTAAACATGCGAAGATTATAAAACGGTAGCTATATTTTGTATATCTGTGTATAATATGCACAACAGAACAATTGGTTTTAAATATGTGCGGGTGGTGATAAACACCACCCGCACACCACTAAAAAACATATGAATTCCAAACAATATTTTAAAAATCTAGGGCTTACACAAGAAGAAAGTGAAATTTTAAACTATCTAACTAAACATAAAAGACAGTCAATACTGCAAATTTCCAGAGGAACAGCAATAGAAAGAACCAAGATTTATAGAGTTATAGATAATTTACTAAAAAATGGTTTCATTGTTCAATCAAAAGATTATAAAAGCAATTATTATTCTGTAGCGTCGCCATCTAGATTTTGGGATTTAAAAGAGAAAAAACATGAGGAGGCAAAAGTCCTAGAAAATAATTGGGCTAAATTTGTTTCGCAATTAACTCAAAAAAACGCTACACAAACAACAGATGTTAGATATTACAAGGGTAGAGAAGGAATAAAACAGATTTTATGGAACGAACTACAAGCAGACAAAGAAATAAGAAGTTTTACATATCGAAACTTGCAAGATGTAGTTAGTAGACAATGGTTTAAAAAATGGGCAAAAGAAGTTGATGCATTGGGAATTATTTTAAAAGATCTTAGAACTCATGAGTTTGATAAATACGACAAAACAAAAAAGTTTAAACCACTTAAATTTAAAGCGGATATTATTAGATACTTACCTAAAAAATATAAAGACTTTTATCTAGCTGTTGATATATACAATGATATTGTTGTTTTATACGATTGGCGTGATAACGAGGTTTTTGCAGTAGAAATTCAAAACAAAAACTTCGCCAAATTTATGAAAACTATGTTTGATGAATATTGGGAGAAATCCATTTCCAAAGTATAAAAAGTACAAATGGTGGTGGCAAGTAAATCTTATTTGGTATCTTCTGGCATACTATAGCCACGGTTTCTTAAATATTCTATTGTTTCATTGGGTAAGTATTTGAGTGAATCCTTATATGCAGTTAAAATTTGTTGTAGTCCGTTTTCTGTTTTACCTAAA
>CAZDNW010000032.1:0-3293 GCA_964506905.1 uncultured Candidatus Saccharibacteria bacterium | reverse complement strand
CGCTATTTCTAAATCAAGATAAGTATCTGCAATTTCTTTACGAGTTTTTTTAAGCCCATCAATATCTTTTATTAAACTATATGCCAGTCTTAATTTGTCTTTTGAATCGCTTAAATAAAAATGTAGTTCTTTTAATAGTTTTAAATTTATCTGCTCATCTTCTTTATTTATTACTATTTCCATAAATATAAATCTACTTAAATTTAAAGTTCCCATTTCACCGGGCGGCGTGGCCGTTCCGCTGAATTCAGCCGTTATCCTATGCTTGCGATGGTGTTTCACTGTTTTCCATTTTGATTTCTAAATATGTTTCTTGAACTTCCCAAGCTAAATATCCAAGCATTGCCAATATAGCATCACGACCTTTACTGCCATATTTTTTAATATAATCTAAAAGACGTACACTAACACCAAAATCTAATTCTCCGACTTCATACATTCCAGTTTCATCATCATAATGATAATCAATTGTTAATAAATTCTTTCTTTGCGCCATTTTTAATTCCTTTCTAATTAGCTCTGTCGTTATGTGTCTAATAAACTTGGTTTATCAATACAACCATATCCACCTTTACCCAAACAATAATATCCACAAACGGGACATTGTATATCTTCTGGTTTGATTGATTTCCGAGTGGTTCGTTTTTCAAAATAACGTTTAAGCCAGTTCCCCGTTGAATATCTATTCTTTTGTTCTTTATAACCTCTTTTTGCTTTCATTAATATAAACCCCATACATAACAAAGGCCTCAACGCGGGCATTGCCACGTTCATAGGTTCTCGTTATTTAAAGTCTCCCAGCGTGGAGTCACCGGTTAAGCCTTGATCGTTAGCCTTGTTTAAGCAACTCTTGGTTTTCATAAATATTACCGATTACTTCAATGTTTTCTAATCGTGCGATCAAGGCAAAGTCTTCTCTTTCCTGTACACCAAACATACACCACTTATATTCTACAATAGCAATATACTCTGTATAAAATTCTCTATTTATTGGCTCATAATCACGATATTTAACAATATCACCCTCATAAATATCTTTGCCATTGCGATCTTTTAAACCGGTATATTCCATAAGAATTATGTACTCATTCTCTTGTTCCATATCACCGGTCAAGTTACACAACAAAGATGGCGTAATCATTCGTTTCTGTCTTTTATCCCAAGCCCTAAATTTTATTTCTCTCATAATAATCCCCTATTATGTTTATGGCTAACAAACCATTTAAACCGCCAACTTAACGCGGTTTGTGAATCCCGGCGTTATAATTTTTGTTCTAATTCATTTAACGCCTTCTTTGCACGCAATACCATTATTTCATATCCCTTTACTATTCGAAAATTATCAGAAACAGGATTAATTAAATCTTTAAGCAATCCCGCTGCACTCTCCAAAGCTGATATTGCATTACTAATTTCAATTAATAAATCTGTATTATTCATTATACCACCCCAACTCTTTGTGTAAAAAAAATAAAAATCAGTTTTTATTGTTATCATTTTTTAAAATCCCTCTTTCTAACTGACGACCACATTTCATCCCTTATTAAATCAAACCAAAACATAGGTATTTCTGGGTTTTGTGAATAAATTTTTCTTGCTATATTCACTAATATATTAGATAATCGCCACCTTAATTGATACCATATTTTTTGTTTTAAAGACTTCTTCATTATTCTCCCCTTTTGTATATAATAAAAGCATTAAGCGAAAGCGAACACGCTCCCAGCCGTTTGAATACACCGGAAAGGTATTAACGTATTCGTCCCGCCTATGCTCTTATTGTTAATTTTCTTTAATTGGGACATAATTACATCCGATTATTCGCTGTTCAAGTAATGCACCGATTAAAGCATAATAAGAACAATCAATCGTTAAATAATCACCACTTTCGTCAATAAACACTATTTCGCTTCCATCCTTAGCAACATCTAATTGAATACAATCCGGTTTTAAAAATGAGTAATATTCATCTTCTGCTCTTGGATAATCAACGACTTCGATTAATTGTTCAAACCCATTAGCTTTTAAAAACTCCATACATTTTTTCAATTGATTCATAATTTAACCCTTTATATTAAGTCTAATGATATAATTTAGATTAACAAATCATTCCACCTAACCGTATATGCGGGGTAGTACCGGATGTTGAGCAGTTCATTTCCACTCGGCCAACGTTTTACCATTATCGCACAACCTGCTTTCAGACATAAAATGAATAGCAATTTCCGGCGCATCCCTCAAGCCGCGAATAGCTTTACCGCAATTTTTACAAAAACCAATTTTATTGTATTTAGAATGATTATTCTCAAATCTAAAAAAAGCTACAACCAAACCTATCGGCATAAACAAAAAATTGATAAAAAAACTTAACCACACTTTTTTATAGTTTATTTTTCTATGTTCATACCGCTCTCTTTCATTAATGGCACAAAAAATGCCCCAAAAAAGAGAAGAAAGCATATAAATAAAAACTACCAACAAAAACAATTCTTTATACATAACATATCCACCATAAAAATTATTATTTATTTTTTTTAAAATTGTTTTTAAATTAAAGCCCAGAATTTTCTCTTGCATAATCTAAAATAGACTGCGCAAATTTAGAGCCACACCTTGTAATAGCAAATCTTTTTCCTGTTTCATTTGGGGTATATAAATATCCTATTTCCGCTAATTCATAAGCATATTCCAATCTTGTTTTATTACTTTCAATTTGTTTATAATCTTCATCTAAAACAAAATAATGCATCAAAATATCTAAATGAAGTGGAGTCATTGTTTTTTTTCCTTTCTAAAAATTATTATTTGTTTTTTTTCGACATTAGGTTTGGAATATTATTAACAAATGTTTTAGTCCAAAAAAGCAATTCATTATTAATTATCAATATAAACAGAATAACCATAGTCCAAAACCCCGTTTCTAAAAACGCTTTATATAAAACAAACAATTCAAAACAAACCCTCATTATACTTTGTATTAGTTTCTTTTTCATAACAACCCCTTTTTAAGTAACCCATCAAACAATTTCATTTATCTTTTCAATAATATCTTCAAGTTGTTTTGCAAACCATTGTCCATTCTGCTTAATTCTGGCTGTTATGCCACCAATTCTATTATCAAATTGTCATTGTCCAACAATTCATCTCTATAAAAAGAATAACCACCGTTATTATTCGGTTTATAGTGTCTTAATAATGTGAAGTATTCGCCAACCAATATATCCCCTCCGAACTCCGGTTTAAGTTCTTTTTTCGTTTTTTTATCATATACTTTAAATATAAATTTAATATTC
>CAZDNW010000031.1:0-2505 GCA_964506905.1 uncultured Candidatus Saccharibacteria bacterium | reverse complement strand
GGGGAGATTTGAAAAAAATTTAGTAAAATTATAATTGGCATTCGCCGGTTGGCAATTTAAAAGTTATGGAAATAATGGTCGGATCACTGGATTTATAGTGGCCCGACCATTATATTTCACTACACCTTTCAGACCGGCATCCACCGGTTAAAATCAGCATCCGCCGGTTAAGAATTTTAACCGAGCATACGCCGGTCAAGACCAGCATTCGCCGGTCAAGAATTATAAATCAATTTTAAATGATTTAATGTTGAAAATTGATTTGGCGTTGAAGAGGAGTTTAAAGACTAAATTTTGATTGACAATGAAAAAAATAGAGGATGATGAGATATAAAGTGAGGTAAGATTTTAGGAATTTAAGAAGCTGAAAATTTAGGAGTTTAAAATATTTTATAATTTGAAAATTTAAAAGTATGAGCAAGAATTTAAAAGTTTTGGGGGTAATAATTTTACTAATCGGCTTGGCTGTTGCCGGGTGGTTTTTGTATACTGTTTCGCAGTCGCAGAACGGTGCGGATAAAACGCAGAGCAGTACGAAGAGTCAAAAGGCGGAAATGAAGAATGATGTTGGGATGCTTGAAGGTAAAGAACAAGTGCAAGAAGTTACAAAAGAAAATGAGGCAATAAAACCAAAATTTGGAATTGATGATTCTGGATTAAAATATAATGATGATGGGAGTATTGATACAAGTGATTGGAAAGTGTCAGACACTTTGATTGAGTTTAGATATCCTGAGAGTTGGGTTGAATTAGATGGAGTGTACAATACACCCGAACCTAATTACCCAGCACTTCCAGGTCAAATAAGTATTACTATGACTGGATTTGGGGCACCATTTGATATTGATATAAATAATAAAGAGAATAAAACAATTGACGAGCTATTGATCAATGCAGTTAATCATGCGGTTAGTGATACTGAAAAATATGTAAAAAAATATAATGGAACTTGCCAGAAGTATAAGTCAGACAAGTTTAACATATATTTAAAATGTAAATATAGAAAAGATGATGTATTAAATATGTATTTCGAACGAACTTTTGTACATTACAATAGACAGAATGGAGAGAAGAGTGGCGGTAGTGCCGGCTTAAATATAGAGTTTGGTGACATAAATACTTTGAAAAGTAATAAAAAAATTGTTAACCAAATCCTAAAAAGTGCTTATATTGGACAAATAATTGGTGATGAAGCACTTAGTGTAAAAGATTTTTATATAAAGTAAAAACTGGATTTTATCCTACAAAACATTTTGTAAATAGGTTGTTAATTGTTTTGTAGGATAAAATTCCTGCTAGTTGATTGAACTTTGAAAATTAAATAGAGACAATAATGTCTCAAGAATCATCAATTCTACTATGGAGGTAGGAAATTATGAAGAAGGTAGTTAGCATTAGTTTTTTAATTGCCATAATAATGATGTTGATAAATAGCACATCATTATTTGCTGGCGATGAAACTTGTCATGGACTTAATTCTCCGGGAAATAGTTATCGTTGTGGTATTGGAAATGGAAATTGTACATGGTATGCTGCGCATAGAAGACCAGATTTAAATTTTCCCATTGACGGAAGAAATGCTGGCACATGGATTAAACATGCAAAGAATTTTGGATTTGTAATTGGTGACTTGCCAGTTCCCGGTGCTATTGCTGTAGTGAACATGGGAAAAACCGGTCATGTTGTTTACGTATACGTAGAGGATCGTTATTAAGGTCCAATAACGGTAGATTATGGGCTTCCTTTTTTATCTACGGAGCAGGATTATACTGGAAGTTTCAAATATAAATCCATAGGCAATAAAATATTCGAAGCAATTTACGCTTTCTCTCGAAAGGGATACTACAAGAGGCAAAATTCGGCAACTGGTTTTGGTAAGGAAAATAAAGTTTATGGTTTTATCTATCCAACTCGAACCATAAAATACGCTGACGATTATCGTTTGGTTTTAATGCGTAAGGACGGTGCAATTCCAGAAACTTATGCTGATGTTGACCAAGCGACGATGTACCTGTTGGAAGAAAATAGACACTTACATGTCATTAAATTTGGTAATAAAAACTGGGCACAGTTACTTTGTTATAACTCTAAAGATAGAGGAGTGTTACAGGATGCTGATGATATAGCTGTTTATATAGCTAAAAGAAAAGGTGCCTCAGAAATATTTGACGGTATAGGTAGTGGTGGAAGTATCGGTGGTGATGCCGGTAATCAAAGGGAGGGCACCGGCTCCGGATACAACAATGATCAAGGGGATGATCCTTGGGCGGGTTATGCTCATCATGTGGGTCTTAAATACATGAAAATCGGAAAGAAATCTTCTGACCGCTGGAAGGGATCCAAGGTTTGGTCCATAAATCAAATTCCCGCCAAGCAAGACTTTCGGGTTAAACTAAAAAGAAAAGGAGGAAGATGGAAAGATGTTTGTGCAGAGGTATGGTTTTCACATAATAAATACTTTACTTCTGATGATAAATATCTTGGAAAGGAATGCAAAAGACTTTC
>CAZDNW010000030.1:0-4466 GCA_964506905.1 uncultured Candidatus Saccharibacteria bacterium | reverse complement strand
GTATGATACTGTCATACTGTTTATTTTGTTTTTACTAAATCTTATGTCAGATGAAATTTTAAATATTCAAGCATTTATTCTTAACCAACAGCAAAAGTATGATTCTGCTACTGGCGAATTATCCAGTATTCTTAATGAAATTGCATTAGGAGCAAAAATTGTTTCTAGAGAAATAAACAAAGCAGGTCTCGTGGATTTACTCGGATTAACAGGAAAAGTTAATGTTCAAGGTGAAGAAGTTCAAAAATTAGATGAATATGCCAATGATGTTTTTGTAAGAATTTTTGAAAGGGGAAATCATATTGCTGGTGTTGTTTCTGAAGAGGTTGATGATGCGATTGTCTTTAATGATAAAGATAGCGAGCATGCAAAGTATGTTGTATGTATAGATCCGTTAGATGGATCGTCAAATATAGATGTTAATGTTAGTGTTGGTACGATTTTTTCTATTTATAAAAGGTTAGACTTAAATTCGCCTGTAACAGAAAAAGATTTTTTGCAAAAAGGCACAAAACAGGTTTGTGCTGGTTATATTCTATATGGTTCTAGTTCCATGTTTGTTTATACAACAGGAAATGGTGTTAATGGATTTACATTAGATCCATCAATTGGTGAATTTTTGTTATCTCATCCAAATATGAAGATTGCTGAACAAGGAACTATTTATAGTGTTAATGAGGGATATACATATAAATGGGATAAAGTATTGGTGGATTTTGTTGAGGAATTAAAAACAGGGTTACCTAATTATGAGAAACCTCATAAAGCAAGATATATTGGGTCGCTTGTATCTGATTTTCATAGAAATTTATTAAAAGGTGGAATTTATATGTATCCGCCCGACAAAAAATATGTAAATGGTAAATTGCGATTACTTTTTGAGGCAAACCCAATGTCATTTTTAATTGAGCAAGCAGGTGGATTAGGCTCAAATGGGGTAAAAAATATACTAGAAATAGAACCAACAGAAATTCATCAAAGAGTTCCTCTTTATATTGGAAGCAAACAAGATGTTGAGTATTTAGTTAGAAAACTTTCAAGTAATTAGTTGGAATTTAAGTAGTTTTAGAAACTGCAATAAATTCCACATAATAAAAATATGATAACTTCAGAATCAGTACAAAAACTTATTAAAAACTCGATTCAAGTTGAACCTGAGTTTGTTATTACTAATAGGGAAGCATTAAACGATGTTATGGATGGTTTAGTTTGGTTGGCTGTGTTTGGTAATGACACTGAAAAAAATGAAGCAAGATATGTAATTTGGAATTCAGCACAGTTAACAAATAATGTTCCGTCGTCTATTCATGATTTCTATGTCGCAAAAGCAACTGGAGAAGTACCTCTAGATATTACGACGCCAGCTATAAATTTGCGTGGTATGGCGTATGATATGGCACAAGTTATTTTTAAAGTTGCTAAACGAAATAATATAGGAGCATTTGTTTTTGAATTAGCAAGAAGTGAGATGGGATATACCGATCAAAGTCCGGCAGAATATTCTGCCGTTTTACTTGCGGCTGCCATTAAGTCAAATTGGGACAGACCGCTTTTTATTCAAGGTGATCATTTTCAAACAAAAGTTGCTGAACCTGGTGTCCCAAAAGACGGAGAAGTTGAAACTATTAAGAATTTAATTTTAGAAGCAATGAATTATGGATTTTATAATATTGATATTGATACATCTACGCTTGTTGATTTAGATAAACCGACTGAAAAAGAACAACAAGAACCAAATGTTAAGTATTCATTAGAATTTGCAAAGTTTGTAAGAGATAATGAACCTGATGGCATTACAATATCTTTAGGTGGTGAGATAGGTCACATCGGTGGCAAAAATAGTACCGTAGAAGATTTTTATGCATACATTGAAGGATTTAATAATGGTCTACGAGATTCTGATGTTGGTATGAGTAAAATTAGCATTCAAACAGGTACAAGTCATGGTGGTGTTGTTTTGCCAGACGGAACACTTGCAGATATAAGTGTAGATTTTCAAGTATTATTAGATATATCGCGAGAATGTAGAAAAATGGGTATGGGCGGAGCTGTTCAACATGGTGCTTCAACTTTACCAGATGAATATTTTAATCAATTTACTAAATCTGAAGCAGTTGAAGTTCATTTAGCGACTGGTTTTCAAAATATAATAATGGATCACCCCAAATTTCCTAAAGATTTATTAGAAAAAATGTATAAATGGGCAGATGAAAACAAGTCAGATGAAAGAAAAGAGGGGCAAACAGATGAACAATTTCATTATAAAACAAGAAAAAAGGCATGGGGACTATTAAAAAAAGGATCATGGAGTATAGATAAATCAGATAAAGAAGAAATAATGAAAGCCTTAGAAGATAGATTTGAATTTTTGTTTGGGGAACTAAATGTCGCAGACACTTATGATTTAGTTGATAAATTGGTAAAACCAGTAAAAATTTATAAAGAATTAAGCGATTTTTCTACTGAAACAGTTACAAAAGGAAAAGTTAAAGGGCTTGCTGATTAGTGGTTAGTGTTTGGGGCGAAAATGTTTTTAACATTTTCGCCCCATTTTTGTTGCAGTTAATCTAAAGTTCGTGCTTGGTTAGGATTTTAGATTAACTATATAAATTATAACAATGAATAAAATAGCATTAAATGGTTACGGCAGAATCGGCCGTGCATTTCACCGAATTACAGAGGCAAATAATGGACTAGAAGTTATTTGCATAAATAGTCGTGCAGATGTGAATTCCCATGTACATTTACTTAAATATGATACTGTTTACGGAAGATTTAATGGAACAGCAGAAGTAATCGATGAAAATAATATTAAAGTTAATGAAAAACCTGTAAAAGTGTTTATAGATAAAAATCCGGGTGAAATTAATTGGGATGATTTAGGCGTAGAAATTGTTGTGGAAGCTACAGGTAAATTTAAAGATAGAGATAGTTGCCAAAAACAATTAGATACAGGTGCCAAAAAAGTTGTAATCTCCGCCCCAGGAAAAGATGAGGATATATCAATAGTAATGGGTGTTAATCAAGATTTATATGACCCTAATGACCATCATATAATTTCCAACGCATCATGTACTACAAACGCATTAGCCTTGATTGTAAAAGTTTTAATAGATGAATTTGGTATAGATTTTATGAATGTAACAACTGTTCATGCTGTTACAAAATCACAGAACATTTTAGACGGTTCACATCGTAAAAACCTAAGAATAGCAAGAGCTGCATATGAATCCATAATTCCAAGTTCTACTGGAGCATCTAAAGCAATTGCTAAAATTTTTCCAGAATTATCTGGAAAAGTAATAGCCAAGTCGATAAGGGTTCCTGTGCCAACTGTATCTTTGTTAGACATTTCTGTATGTTTAGAAAAATCTGTAGATGCCGAAGAGGTAAATGAGGTTATAAAAAGATATTCAGAAGGTAAATTAAATGGATATTTAGGGTATACTGAAGATCCAGTTGTTTCTAGTGATTTTATTGGGGAAAATTTAACTGCTGTTGCCGATTTACTACTTACAAAAGATATTGGCGATAGAATGGTTAATTTATCGGTTTGGTACGACAATGAATGGGGATATACGGCAAGATTATATGATCTTGTTAAGTATGTTGGAAATCATTAGGTTTTGTTGTGGTTTATATACTTCTTGCTTATTCAATATGTTATTTAGGGTATTGCTAATGATTTTAATACTTAACTAGATATTTGTTTAAGCAAAGCCCATTTTTTATTTGTTTAGATTCTATTAGTTTTAGTCGGTATTGTAATTGTTTGTTTGTTTCAAACAGTTTGATACCACCGCCAAGTATAATTGGGTGAATATCAACAATAACTTCATCAACTAGGTTTGCTTCTAAAAAGGAAGCGTTTGTTTTTCCACCGCCTATTATTAAGCATGTTTTAAATCCATTTTTCTCTATTTCATGCAAGATTTTTGCAGGTTTTTTGTTTGTAAACCATATATTATTTTCTTTTTTTAGAAGTTGTTTTTGATTGGTTAAAACTATATTTAGCTTGCAATTAAATGGGAAGTCATCCAATACGGTTTCGTATGTTCGTCTTCCCATAATTACAACATCGTGTTGTTTAGTTAAATTTTGAAAGATTTCCCAATCTGTATCAGAAACCCAATCTGTATTGTCATTTTTAGTAGCAATAAAACCATCTATTGATGTTGCGTTATAAATTGTTACGTGTAGGTTTTTTGTTATCATCTATTATTTTGGGGTGACTGATGGGACTTGAACCCACAACCTCCTGTTCCACAGACAGGTGCTCTAACCAATTGAGCTACAGTCACCAAAATACATATATTTGTAACAATCTTGATTTTATCAAAATATATAAGGTTTGAGAATGTTTTATATAATTGCGTGGATATTTAAATTTTTGTGAATAATTTTAAGTGTACACAAAATTTTAACTATGTATTTTTATATCCTTAAATTAGGAATTCTATCCAATT
>CAZDNW010000029.1:0-16538 GCA_964506905.1 uncultured Candidatus Saccharibacteria bacterium | reverse complement strand
ATATGTGAAAAAACCTGATCTTCACTTAAACCAATTAGTTCACAATTTAATTCCTTAAATTGATTATATCTTTTTTGAAATGCTACAAATTCAGTAGTACAAACAGGTGTAAAATCTGCTGGGTGGCTAAAAAGAACAAACCACTTGCCTGTGAAGTGGTCTGGTAAACTCAATTTGCCATGTGTGGTTTGAACTTCTAATTTTGGAAATTCATCTCCCAAAAGTGGCATTCTTTTTATATTGTTGTTGTTGTCATTCATTGTTTTCCCTCCTTTTTTAATGAAACTAAACAACTATCTGTCAATTTAACTTATTGGCAGAAGATGATATTTTTATCATCTACAACTATAATGTAACATCAACCTTAAATCAAACTTAAATACATGTCTAAAACTAAAACCATTTGAAACTATAAGCCTATTTTAATAAACTTCTTGCGTTAACAATAATATCTTTGCCGTATTTTTTATTTATTTCATCTATAACTTTAGATAAACTTTCAACTTCTTCTTTATTACCAAATATATACAACTGTTTATGATCAAGTGTTTCTAAGTTGCTAAATGCAATGGCGATTCGTCTTACACCTCTTCCCTTTTTACTTATTTTTGCTGTCTTTTTATATTCCTCTAACATATTTTTAAGTTCCTTGTACAGTTTAGAAGTATCAATCGTTGGATTATTTAACCTTTTATGAGATTTCCACTTAACTCTTTTCTTAGTTGAATCTTCTAACAGTAATTCTAAATTAACCGATTTTGTAGCATACCCTGCGTTTCTCATTCTGTATGCACATCTTTTACATAAATTAAAAGTGGTTTTATACAAAGTATCAAAATCATACTCAGGTTTTGCAAGAACTGACGATTGACTATATATTTTTCTTTCGTGTTTTACATCGTCAACTTCGTATCCTCTAATTCTCATAAACCATAAATAAGCCATATGCTTAGATTTAAAAGCCTTATTTAACAGTTCGTATTTAGCGTTATATAAAGACATAACATCATAAATTCCAACATAATTTAACTTGCGAATTCCACTTGTGCTAATACCATGTAAATCTTTTAATTTGAGTTTTTTATACTGTTCTTTAAAATTATTCTTTTCTATAATTGTTAAACCATCTGGTTTTTGCATGTTAGATGCAACCTTTGCAAGAAACCTATTTGTAGAAATACCTGCTGAGACTGTAATATAATCGCCTATGTCAGTTTTTATCCTCTTTTTTATCTCTTTTGTATATTGGGAAATCAGTTCGCTGTTTTTATGTTCATCAAAATGAAGCACAAACTCATCAATAGATTGTGATATAACACGATCAGTGTAATTTGATAAGAGTTTTTGAAGCTTGTCATGAACAACTTTATATTTAGGCATATCTGATTTAACAACAATTACATCAGGAATAACCCTTTTAGCTTCAAAAACTCTATTACCAGTTCTTATCCCATATTTTTTTGCTTCAATAGACGCCGCCACAATTACACTTGAATCTTCAAGATATGCAGCAACAACAAGAGGTTTATTTCTATACTTCTTATTATATTGTTGCTCAACGGTTGCAAAACAAGAGTTTATATCAATATGCATTACTGTTGAATTTTTAGAGTTAAATTCTAATTTATTATGAGGAATTAAAACCTGCATATATTAGTTATAGCATTATGTTAGTAAACATCATATATTTTGTGCGCCATCGCTGTCCTATAGCCTGCTACAATAGTCTTGATGGGTTTTATTCGTTGCAAGTTCTGTTAAAATTGTAAAATCATTAACAGTTACATTAAGGTTGGAAAATACTATATTAGGAATGGTTTGTGTCCACCTATTATACCATTGGCCTTTATGATACACATCTAAAGACTCATCCAAATGTAAGGGTATTGCTAAAAATCGGAGATTATTATCTTTTGTTTCTGTCACGGAAATTGGGGTTAAATTCCTGGTTGTTTTATAGTATTTGGATTGTATCATAGGTACAAATCCTGTATCCATTATTACAGGAACAAATGCATATAGACCTACCTTTCGTAACCTAATATTATCAGGTGGTATTACATCACCTTGTTTTAACAGATTTATTGGAGTGGCATCCAACATACCAGTAAAAAAAGGAACAGAGCTTATTATTATAGTTTCCGTAAGATTATCAACTTTATCTATTCTAGATGCATAATGAAGTGATAAGATTTGGGGAAATTGAGCATTATATTCTAATTGTAAAAGTTCTTTTGTTAAGTTAGGGTATTCTGTTGCGTGTGTGCTATGATGAATATATAATGGTCCGTTGAATTGGTTAAGAGGGTTTTGCAGAATAAGATTACCTAGAACTGTTTTTCCAGTAATTTCTTCCAAGTCTTTTCTAATATATTCTTCATACTTTTTTGGATTGACAGCTACCACAAATGATCTAATTGCCTCTTGGAATTTTGGTATCATAAGATATACAAACTGAATTAACTTTTTATCCTCTACAACCCAAACCCCAACTGTTCTCGTTGAGATTTAGATAGTATTTCTTTTGCTCTACTAATTACTTCATCAGGTACCCCTGCAAGTTTTGCAACCTCTATCCCGTAACTTTTATCTGTACCGCCTTTTTCTACTTTATGTAAAAATTTAATTTCCCCATCTTTATCCAAAATAGATACATGATAATTATCAAGGTGTTTTAACCTTAAATCAAGTTGTGTTAATTCGTGAAAGTGAGTTGCAAATAGTGTCTTACAGCCTACTGTATTATGCAAATATTCAGTTACTGCCTGTGCAATACTTAAACCGTCGATTGTACTAGTTCCCCTACCCACTTCATCTAACACAACCAGAGAGTGTTTTGTAGCATTATTTAATATCTTTGCAGTTTCTATCATTTCAACCATAAAAGTACTTAACCCTTGTGCTAAGGCATCACCAGCACCTATTCTAGTATATATTCCATCTACAATAGATATTTCAGCTGAATATGCAGGAACAAAAGACCCAATTTGAGCTAATAACTGTATCAATGCGACTTGTCTTATATAAGTTGACTTCCCAGCCATATTAGGCCCAGTAATTAAATGAATATATTTTTTCTTTGTTAACTCACAATTATTAGGGGTAAATTCGCCTGTTTGTAATACTGTTTCAACAACAGGGTGTCTAGATTCAGTTAGTTTAGTGTCAAATTTTTCTGGCTCAAAAATATTAGGTTTCACATAATTTCTATCTAATGATAAATTTGCAAAACCGCTTAAAACATCTATTACTGCAATTATCTTGGCAACTGCTTGAATGGAATCTTTCCAATTAAGTATTTCGTCAAGTAAATCCATAAAAATTTCATATTCAATTTCATTAATTTTTTCTTCAGCATTTAGTACAATTTGTTCACGATATTTTAGTTCTTCAGTAATATACCTTTCGGCATTAACAAGTGTTTGTTTTCTTATATAATCATCTGGAACCAAATGCGAGTTTGCCTTTGTAACTTCTATATAATACCCAAATACAGAATTATAACCTACTTTAAGTTTAGCAATACCTGTTCTTTCGCGTTCTTTTGCTTCTAATTCGGCTATCCATTTTTTACTATCTTCAATACTTGCCTTTATGTCATCTAATTCTTGATTAACGCCTTTTTTAATCATCTTACCTTCTCTAACTGTTAAAGGCGGTTCATCAACAATTGTTGTATTTATCTTATCTATAACGACTTTAATTTCATCTTTTATATTTTTTAATGTGGAATTCTCAAGTTCTAAAACACTTAATACAGTTTTTTGATTCTCCACAACCTTTATAACATCTAATGATTTTTCTAATGAATTACTAAGATACACTAAATCTCTAGCATTTGCGGTTTTAACACCAACCTTTGCAAATGTTCGCTCAATATCAATGATATGTTCTAATGTAGAAGTCACTTCGTCTTTTTCTTTTCTGTGATTTAGAAACCATTCAACACTTGATAACCGTTTATTAATTTTTGACTTATCAATTAAAGGATAAAGTAACCAATTTCTTAACAATCTAGAACCTAAAGCAGTTTTTGAATAGTCAATTACGCTAAATAAACTATTATCTTTTCTTTTTGCAATACCAATTTGATTTGACTGAAAGATTTCTAAATTTCTAATTGCTTCTGAATCAAGTCGCATATATTTAACTTTAGTTGTGTTTATAATTTTATTTATGTGAGATATATTGCTTTTTTGCGTATAATCGAGGTAATTTAACAAAAAGTAGATAGTATCAATCATTTCAACATCATCATTATCAATAGCATAAACATCCAAAGAAACAACATCGAAAAACCCTCTTATGTAATTAACTTGATCGATAGCGTTTGATGATAAACTGGAATCTAAATGTGTAAATATATTTGTTTGTCCAGAATCTCTTAAAAGTTGTAGTAACTCACTATTTTCGTAAAGTGATCTATCCAAGAGAATTTCGCTAGGCGAAATTCTCTTCACTTCATTACTTATTATCCTAAATAATTCATCTTTACCTTTATAATTCTTTTTTAAAACATAAAAATCCCCCGTACTAATATCAACATAAGAAAAAGCTACAACTCCGCTAGAGTAATTTGCAGTATGATTTCCAGGTAGATTTTGTTGATTAAGATTGTCGGTATAATTAAGTGCTAGTACAAAATTATTTGCTTTTCTATCTAAAATACCATCGTCAGTTACAGTTCCAGGAGTTACAATTCTAACAACTTCTCGCTCTACAATATTTTTACCTTTTTCAGGTTTAGTAACTTGCTCACAAATTGCCGCTTTATAGCCCGCTTTAACTATTTTTCCTAAATAAGAATCAATTGCATGAAAAGGAACACCGCACATTGGTATCTTTCCGTCTTTACCTTTGTTTCTTGCAGTTAAAGTTATATCTAAAATTCTAGCCCCAATTTCCGCATCTTCTAAAAACAATTCATAAAAATCACCTAATCTAAAAAATAACAATGTATCTGGATACTCTTTTTTTATTCTTGCATACTGTTGCATCATTGGGGTTTCAAATGCCATATTCTTAATTTTTTCTGTATTATCTATATCTTTCATACATTTTTGATACTAACATTAAGTTACAAAATTATAAACTTTAAAATTATTATTGGGAATTCATACAAATATTTTACTTCAAGCACCTATTATAAGTTCTGAACAATATCACTGGGATAATAAATTATCTTTGGCATAGAGAATTCTAACTTTTTTGAAATGTAAAAGTATTGCCCAGGATGATATAAAAATATCGCTGGGGATTTTGTGCGCATAACATCTTGAAATATATTGTAGTGTGGAAATCTTTCTTCAAAACTGTAAAATTTTCGTCCTTCTTCTAAGGCTTTATCAGCCCTCAAATCTGTTAAATTAGAAAAATTCATTCCGCCATCGGCTTGTGTTGAATGCCAAAATGGATATCTATCTGGATCAGGTGTAACTTCGTGCCCAACAAAAATAACATCAAAGTCGCCGTCTTTACCTGCTTCTAACAGTTCATCTTGTTTTAAATATTGAAATTCTAAATTTAAGTCTAAACCTTTCCATGAAGTTCTTATTGTAGACTCTATCTGTCGCCCTTCTTCTGTATCAGGTAATACAATTTCAAGTGGTGATAATAACTCTATTTCTTCATTTGTAAGTTTTACAGTGCTGTCGTATAAACTCACGGCAAATTCTGGCTTAGTATATTCTGAATGACTAATTGGTCCTTGTGCCATTATGCTATTTGCATAGTAATGTTTTTGTAACATACTCTCTACATCTACAGCTTTCACTAGTTTAGTTCGCAAATCAGCTGATTCTAGCTTTGTTTTTGAAGTATTAAAAATTAATGTGTAATATCTACCAAGATAATGAACTGATTGTATATTTACATTTTCAGCGTCAATCTCTTTATTAGATAGAAATGCATTTATTTCCCCTAAATTATACGCAGTTAGTAAGTCATCTTCTTTATCATAAAATCTAACTGCAATTCTGTTATATTGTTTATCAGGTTTAAACGATTGTAATATAACACCCTGTATCTTATCTCGTTCCATAACCTTATTTGCGACATAAAAACTTGTTGATCCGATTGGTGATAAATCAGACTGCTTGTTACTTAAGTGAGCAGGTTCTAGTCCAAAAGTAAGCATTGTTGGTAATATTGCTAATGGTTTTGGTAATTCTATCCTAATTTCCTTATCACTTAACTTTTCAATATCTACATCTTCTCTAAGTTGTGGATATAAAGTTAATGTATACAATACATCATCAGAGGTTATTGGAACTCTGTCCTGCCAATAAATATTATCTTTTAACTTGATTACATAAACCTTTTTACTTTCATCTAAATCCCAGTCATCTACTAAATCTTCTTTTAATTGTCCGTCTTCATATTTAAATAGTTTTCTAAATAACATTTTCGAAACAATTTTTTCGCTATCGGTTTTTGCTTTATGTGGTAAAAAAGATTGAGGTTGGTCAACCAAACCAATAGATAACGTTTGCTGTGGAAACAGTGTTAATATAGGCAAAATGATATGAAGTGCTAGTAGCACAAATAATTGTTGAATTACCATATATATTGAATAATACTATCTTAACTACATTAATAAAAGTCTACAATTTAAATATATATTATTGGGAATTTAATCGCTAACCTTACGCTAAGAAATTGACAATTGAGATTAAAACAAAAAGTGTACCGAACAAAATTGTTAAATTATAAATTAACTTTTCTGGCCCTCTTCTTGTTCGGTGTATATTTGTTACATTTGCATAAAATCCAGAATCTTGTTGTTGCATTAATACCAAAACAACTATTACTGCCGCAAATATAACTTGTAATACATTCAAAATGACGTCAATATTCATCGTTAGCATTTTAAACTAAAAAGTCGCTTGTGTAAATGTTTCATAAAATGATTAAGTTGCAACTGTGTTAATAAACAAGTTTTTTCATTAACCACCCTACTAAATCTATTAAAAACGCACCAATCAAAAGTGTAATCCACTTATCTACCTCTATATTGGGTAATAAATCTCCAACAAAAGGAAATGTCACGATTATATATCCGGAAGTTATACTAATACCGTTTGTGAAGTAAACCACTAAAAATAATACAATTGCATTAATAACAATATTAAACAATCCGAGTGACGCCATATTTATTGGAAACGATATGAATTTTAAAATAGGCCTAACTATTAGTTGACCAAGCATTAAAAAGATACCACCTAAAATAAAAACTATTACTTTTGGTTCTACATAAAACCCTTCTAATACAAGCGTAGATAAAAAAAGTCCGATGATATTAGAAATTACAAGTTGCGCAGGTTTTTTTATGTTCATTACTATTATTCTATTGGTAATTTGATTAATTTGCAATTCATTCATGCAATATTATATTTCAAATTAATTCTCAATTAATCCTTTTCTGTGTAATTTTCTATAATAACTTATTGCAAATCTATGTGCTTCATCTCGCCCAATTATGATAATTTTCAATGCGTTAGAATCTTTATTTAGTCTTACCGTTTCATATATTCCTCCAGTTTTGTTCAAATTTTTAACTCTATTATTGCAAACAGGTATAATTATTTCCTCAAATCGTTTAGCCAAACTAATTACGGGAATATTTATTTGCTTATATTCTAAAACATCTATTACAGAAGATAATTGACCTTTCCCGCCATCAATAACAATTAAGTCAGGTATCCCCCATTTTTTTACATTGTTTTCATTAAACCGCCTTTCTAATACTTCAGACATCATTTTAAAATCATCAGGTGTGTTTTTAGATTTAATTTTAAATCTTCTGTATTTAGTTTTATCCGCAAAACCTCCTATTGTTACAACCATTGAACCGACTGCATATTTCCCTTGAAAATTAGAGATATCATAAGTTTCAATTCTGTATTTTTTAAATTCCTTTTTACTTTGTGGTATTTTATCGTTTGTTAAATTACATAAATTTTCCTTATGTAGGATTTCAATAAGTTCCTTTAATCCTTCCAGGCGTTGATCTTCTAAAAAGTTAGGTTGTTCTATATATTCACCGACCAAATGTGTTGGTTGTGTTAAATACTCATAGCTAAATAATTGATCTCTTAATATTGATGCCTTCTCATATTCTTGATTTTTTGACGCCTCAAACATCTCTTTTTCTAATTTTCTAAATACTTTTTTTCTATCACCTCGCAAATATTCTTTTATACGTTGTATGTTTTCTTGGTTTTGTTTTGTGGAATTTAAACCCTCGACCTTATTATCAATACAAGGTGCTGGACACAAGCCTATATGGCCATACAAACATGGTTTTCCTAATTTTTTATACTTACTAAATTTACCATTTGTGCAATCTCTGTATGGAAAAACCTTTCGTAAGAATTTTAATATTCTTGTTATATTTTGGCCGTCTGGGTATGGTCCAAAATATTCTACACCATTTTTATTTTCAGATTTTCGGCTGGTTGTAATTCTATCTTTTTCTATTTTTATATATTTATAAAATTTGTCGTCTTTAAGATTTATATTATATGGCGGTTTATATCTTTTAATTAATTCTGCCTCAACAAGCAAAGCTTCCAATTCATTTTCTACAACAACAAAATTTATTGTTTCAACTTTTTCCATCAATGCACGAGTTTTTGGAGTTAAATTATTTGTATTTTGAAAATAACTACTTGCTCTATTAAGTAAGTTGATTGCTTTACCAACATATAAAACCTTTTTGTCTTTATCTTTAAAGATATAAACTCCTGGGCTTGTTGGAAGTTCTTTATAATTCTTAACGGTTTTATACATTATTACAATTTTTCTAAATTTACTTAATTATAACAAGCATGAGTAACTCTCGCTATTTAATATATTTTCTTAATTCCTCAGCGGTATAAGATGTCTTATCTTTTAAAAGTTCCTCCACAGTACCAGTAAATATTATTTCCCCGCCTCTAGCGCCACCTTCTGGTCCTAAATCGATTATCCAATCTGCATTTTTAATTACATCAAGGTTATGTTCAATAACAACAACTGTATTTCCTCTTAATACTAATCTTTTTATAATCGCAATTAGTCTTTCCAAATCAGCAAAATGCAAACCTGTTGTAGGTTCATCTAATATATAAAATGTTCTACCTGTCGCTTTTTTTGCGAGTTCAGCCGCTAATTTTACTCTTTGAGCTTCACCACCGCTTAAAGTTGGTGCAGGTTGTCCGAGTTTTATATAACCTAATCCAACTTCGTTTAAAGTTAATAATTTTTTGTATATTTTTGGATGATTAGAGAAAAAATCTAATGCTTCATCAACGGTCATATCTAATACATCAGCAATATTTTTGTCTTTATATTCAATTTCTAAAGTTTCTCGATTATATCGCTTGCCACCACAAATTTCACAGTCAACATATACATCAGGCATAAATTGCATTTCAATCTTTATTTGACCGTCACCTTGGCAAGCTTCACACCTACCGCCTTTTACATTAAACGAAAATCTACCAGGTTTATAACCTCTTACCTTTGCTTCTTTGGTTTGTGCAAATAATGCCCTTATTTCATCAAACACTTTCGTATATGTTGCTGGGTTACTTCGTGGTGTTCTGCCGATAGGCGTTTGGTCAATACTAATTATTTTATCTATTAATTCTGCACCCATTATTCCACCATTTTCAGCAGGTGCTTCATCATTTTTCAACCCCTTTTCTTGTCTTAGCATTCTTAAAAGAGTTTCATTTACCAAAGTAGATTTACCTGATCCAGAAACCCCTGTAACACAAATAAACTTTCCTAATGGAAATTCAGCGGTTATATTTTTCAAATTATGACCTTTGCAATTTACTACTTTGATTGAATAATCTGAATTAAAAGATGCTACTTTTTGATTATGCTTTTCTAATTCGTCAGCAGTTAGATACCTTGTTATTTCAACTTTTTTTCTACCTGACAAATAATCCCCAGTAATTGAATTCTTATTTTTTTTGATTTCATCAGGGGTTCCCATTGCAATAATTGTTCCGCCGTGTTGTCCAGCACCAGGTCCGAAATCAATTATATAATCTGATTCAAGCATAGTTTGCTCGTCATGTTCAACTACAATTACTGTATTACCTAAATCTCTTAAATCCTTCAGTGTTTTAATCAATTTGGCATGATCTCGTGCATGTAAACCTATTGACGGTTCATCTAGTACATATAATACGCCAGAAAGTTTAGAACCAATTTGAGAAGCAAGTCTTATCCTTTGTGCTTCACCGCCTGCTAATGTTACTGAGCCCCTGCTTAAAGTTAAATAATCTAATCCAACATCAATCAAGAATTTTAATCTAGATTCAATTTCTTTTATTATCGGTTTTGATATTTCCAATTCACGAGAGTTTAATACAGAATCATCTAAAGATTTAACCCATTCGTAAACTTCCCCAATTGATAAATCAGATACTTCAGCTATGTTTAAGTTAGAAATCGTTATGCTTAAGGCATTTTCATTCAGACGGGTACCTTTACAAACAGGGCAAGGTTCTTTTACCATAAATTTTTCAATTTCATTGCGAACATAATCTGATTTTGTTTCTAAATATCGCCTTTCTAGATTATTTATTAATCCCTCAAATTTACCATTATAAATATTACCTTTGTGTCTAACTTTAAAATGTTTTTTAGAAGCACCATATAGCAAAATGTCTAATTTACTTTGTGGCATATCTTTTATGGGAATTGATAAATTTATTTTATATTCATCGGCAACTGCTTCTACTAAATTTCTTGTCCAACTGTTTCTTTCCATTTGAGACCCCCAAGGAATAAGCCCGCCTTCGTATACAGAAAGTTCAGGTGCAATAACCGTTGCTTCATTTATCTTTCTTTTTGTACCAAGCCCAGAACATTCAGGACATGCTCCATGTGGAGAATTAAAAGAAAAACTTCTTGGTTCAATCTCTGGTAATGATATGTTGCATTTAGCACATGCAAATCTTTCGCTATACAAATGATCTTTCATTTCTTTTGGTTTTTCTACAAAGTCAAAACTCTTATCCAGTATTTCGCTGACAATAACATAACCATCTCCTAAATGAAGTGCCGATTCTGTTGATTGAGTTAATCTTGTTACAAAATCTTTATCTATATTCTTTTTAGCAGGAAGAATTATTCTATCAATAACTACATCTATTGTGTGTTTATTTGTTTTAATTAAACTAATATCTTCATCTAATGAATAAATTTGTCCGTCAATTCTAACTCTTGCATACCCTTGTTGTTTTAAATTCTTAAATAATTGAGAATACTCTCCTTTTTTATCTTTTACAATTGGTGCAAGTATAAATAACCTTTTCGGTTTATTATCAGCAGAATCTAATATAAAATTAACAATTTGATCAATAGTTAAATGTGCTATTTCACTACCACATTCAGGACAATGTGGATGCCCAATTCTGGCAAACAAAAGTCTAAGATAATCATAAATCTCAGTTACAGTACCTACAGTGGATCTTGGATTATGTGATACTGTTTTTTGATCAATAGCAATTGCTGGCGAAAGCCCTTCAATTGATTCAACATTCGGTTTTTTCATTACACCCAAAAATTGTCTAGCATAAGATGACAAAGATTCAACATATCTTCTTTGCCCTTCTGCGTAAATAGTATCCATTGCTAGAGATGATTTGCCAGATCCTGAAACACCGGTGAATATAACGATTTTATTTTTAGGTATATCAACGGAAATATTTTTTAAATTATGCTCGCTTGCGTTTTTAACTTTTATGAAATCTTTTTGCATTTTTAAATGTTAACATTATGAACGCTTCGGGTAAAGTTTGTGTTGTCTATTTTACCATATTTGTTGTTGTTTTTTTGGATTTTCTTATACTATAAAATTGGCATAAAAAAGCCCGCTTTAATAAGCGGGCTTCGGAATTTAAAGTTTATTATTCTTTATTACTCAAAGTTTTCTTGTTGCAGTTCGCTATCAATTCCGTCAAAATCAATGCTTTCTAGTGATTTCTTGATATCATCTAGTGATTCGTTTCCGCCAGATGTTGGTTTGTCTAATGCTTTTATTACAGGGTCATCTTCTAAATTTTCCGGTACATCGGTATTTGTATTTTGTTGTCCTTTTTGCATTGTGTCCTCATTTTTCATACTTTCCGTATTTTGATCTACTTGTTGTTGAGGTTGTTCTTGTTTAATCGGTTCTTGTTTAGATTTAGAAGGTGAATATACAAACATGTAAAATGCAGCGCCACCGATTAGTACCAAAAAGAAGCCAATTACAATGCCAGCGATGATGACAGTACTAAATTTTGATTTTTTATGTTCCGGTTCACTCATTATGCTTGTATCTACAAACGGTTGTGTATCTTGTTGCATTTCATCTTGCATTTGGCTCATATTATTAGCGTATACGGTGTTTGATGCGTCTGTGTTAGATGGTGTTCCCGTTTCATTGTTGTTACCCAACGAACTTGTTACCGGTTCTTGAGCAACTGGCTCGGGTGTTATGTCCGGTGTACTTATCGGGTTTGGTGTTTCACTTGGTGTTGTGCCTAATGAATTAACTCCTTGTTGTTCGGTTGGTTGTGCAACAGAACCTTGTTGTGTATTGTTTCCAACCTCAGGAGTTGTATCATTCATATCTCCTGCTGGCTGTTGATTTGGTGTGTTTGTGTTGTCATCTGCCATTTTATTTTAGTGAAGAAATTAAACTAACTAACTCTTCTTTTATTGACTTTAATTGAACCTTAATAGTAGCAGCATCTTCTTTTATCTGTGGTATTGTTGCCTTTATTTCTTCCAAACTCATGTTTTCTAGTCCAGAATATTTTGTCTTTAATTCATCAATATCTTTAACTACTTTATCTAAATCTGTTCTAATTTTTTCTAGTTGAGCTTTTTGAGCAGTTACATCAAATCCAGCTTCTTCTTGAGTATCGAGATATGTTTCTAATTTATCTAATGCATCATACATCTTTTCTACAGATTTTTGATATCTAGCATCTACTAACATTGCTCTTTTCGTAATTCGCCCTAAAGCCGTTAATTGCTTTTTTGTTAATTGTGCCTTAACCATTTCCATTAATTGTTCTGGATCTTTTGTTTCATTCCATGCTTTTTTTAATTCTTCGAAATTTTGCATCCTAACCTCTTTTAGGTATTTGAAGTCATTAGGTGTTCCATTTTGTAGTCCGTTGTTTTGGTTTAATTGCTTAAGTTGTTTTAACTGTTTGAGTTGCTTTAAATCCTTGGCTTCATCAATTTGTTGCATTTGTTCTTTTACTTGATTTTGTTGTTGTTGTACTTGTTGTGCGGTTTCTTTTGCCTTGTTCAATTTGTTGATTTGATCTTCTGTAATCGTTACAGGTGTGGGAATCTTATTAGTATTTTGTTCCTCGGCAAATGCAAGTTTTGGAATAAGTGCTAAAACAAATACAGCTACAATCAAGACTGAGAAAGATTTTGCGGTTGTTATATATTTTTTATTTATAGGCATTAACATAATTATACTACACTATTGTTAACTAAATCAATTGCATATTATCTAGTGTGAAATAATATGCGACAGACTATACTTTAATATTACATTATTTTGCAGTGTGTTTTCAAGAGTGCTGAAAGGTTGTGTATAAAGTGAAATGATAATGCTACTTGATGTCGTGTTAAGATATATCGTTGGGTAATAATTCAATTATTATGCTAGTTTTTTTAACTTTCTAATCTCATCTCTATATTCTGTCGCAATTTCAAATTCTAATAATTCAGCAGCCTCTTTCATTTTCTTTTCTAATTCTTTAATTAACGCTTTTTGTTTCTTTTTAGACATTGTTTTAAATTCGTAATCAGCAACTTTAGTTTCAACTTTTGGTTCTTCTTTACTAAATTCTAGGATTCGTTCTCGAATCGGTTTCTGAATGCTTTGTGGGGTTATATTATGTTTCTTATTGTATCCAAGTTGAACTTTTCTTCTTCTTTCTACTTCATCTATTGCCCTTTTCATTGAACCTGTAACATTATCAGCATACATAACAACTTCACCCTTAACATGTCTAGCTGCTCTACCCATTGTTTGAATTAAAGATGTATCACTTCTTAGAAAACCTTCTTTGTCAGCGTCTAAAATTGCTACAAGTGAAACCTCAGGCAAATCTAGACCTTCTCGTAATAAGTTAATACCAACCAAAACATCATATTCACCTTTTCTTAAATTATCCAAAATATCTGATCGTTCTAAAGTTTCAATATCACTATGCAAGTAAGCTACTTTATATCCTTTATCGCTTAAAAATTCTGCTAAATCTTCTGCCATCCGTTTTGTTAAAGTTGTCACTAATACTCGCTCTTTATTATTTACGCGTTCTTTAATTCTTTTTTCTAAATCGTCAATTTGATTTTTAGTAGGCCTAATTGTAATCTTCGGATCAACAAGTCCCGTGGGTCTAACGATTAATTCTACAACTTGTTTACTACGGTTGATTTCCCAATCAGAAGGTGTTGCAGATGCATAAACACTTATTCCCATTCGTCTCTCAAATTCATCAAATCTTAAAGGTCTATTATCTAAGGCTGATGGCAACCTAAATCCATAATCAATTAAGGTTTGTTTTCTAGATTTATCACCATTGTACATTCCTCTAATTTGGGGGATTGTAATATGTGATTCATCAATAAATAACAAATAATCATCGCGATTACCCTTAAAAAAATAATCTAATAATGAATATGGAGCTTCACCTGGTTTTCTACCATCAAAATATCTAGAATAATTCTCAATTCCCTTACAATATCCAATTTCTTGAATCATTTCCAAATCATAATTAGTTTTTTGTTCTAATCTATATGCTTCAAGTTTTTTGCCCTGTTTATTTAATTCTTCTAATCTTTTTTGTAAATCTGATTGAATTTCCTTAATTGCGTTTTCGTACCTATCTTCTGGTGCAACATAATGTTTTGCCGGATAAATTTTAATTTCATTATCATATTTGTTCTTTGTTTTTAAATAATCTTCTTGTGCTTTTGTTAATTTATGGGAATTTTCAGCACTATCTTTGGTTAGAATATTTCTTACAAATTCTTCATTTAAAACTTCACCAGAAATTGGGTCAAAATAAGAAATCTTTTCAATCTTATCACCTAAAAATTCAACTTTTATTGCAAAGTGTTCATATGCCGGAAATACATCAACAATATCACCCCGAACTCTGTAAGTACCTCTTTTAAAATCGTAATCATTTCTTTCGTAATACAAAGAATGAAGTCGCTTTAAAAAATCATTCATTCTCATTCTAATACCTGTTTGAAGTCGTATTACAGAGTTTTTATAAACATTTGGGGAACCAATATTATAAATACAAGATACGGATGCGACTACAATAACATCTTTTCTTGAAAGAAGTGAAGTGGTGGTAGATAACCTTAATTTATCGATTTCTTCATTTATATCAGCATCTTTTTCAATATATGTGTCAGTTGCGGGCAAATAACTTTCGGGTTGATAATAATCATAATAACTGACAAAATATTCAATAGCATTATCAGGAAAAAATTCTCTAAATTCTTGGTATAACTGACCTGCAAGAGTTTTATTGTGTGAAATAATAAGTGTTGGTTTTTGAATCTCAGCAATAACATTTGCCATAACAAAGGTTTTTCCCGATCCTGTAACACCTAATAAGGTTTGATCGTTATAGCCCTTTTTGATTCCTTTTATTAAGTTGTTAATTGCTTTAGGTTGATCTCCTGCTGGCTTAAAGTTTGATTTTAGTTGAAACATAAAAATAATTTCCTATAGTTTAGACTTCAAAATCATTATACAAGATGAGTTTTTATTATAAACAATATCTATTGTGCTTCGGGTAAAATTTGGTTGTTGACAGTTTCGGGTATAGTTCGTAGGTTTAAATTAAGTGATAATTAGTTGCATAAATTAGCATTTTAAATTATGTGGAATTAAAAATATCATCAAAATTCCACTAAATAATTGCTAATTTAAACAAATCTACCATTATGCCTGTTTATTTATATCCCCGACAACAAGAAATTTATGATTTTATAAAACAATACATTCAAAAAACTGGTACATCCCCTACTCTAAAACAAATTGCAGAGGCAATGAACCTTAAATCATTAGCAACAGTTTCAGAACATTTATACGCATTAGAAAAAAAGGGGTTAATTGAAAGAATATTTGGAGAAGCACGTGGTATCAGAATATTAGAAAAAACCGATTCTATATATGACCCTGTTGACGCAATACAAGTACCTGTTGTTGGTTATATAGCTGCTGGAGAACCAATAGAGGCTATTGAGGATACTACAATGACAGCAACCATACCCGCAGATTTTGTTAGTAAAACAAAAAGAACATTTATATTACAAGTTGTTGGGGATTCTATGATAGACGCACATATTTGCGATGGAGATCAGGTAATATGTGAACAAGTAAACACAGCTGATAATGGTGATATTGTTGTAGCTATTATTGATGGTGAATTTGCGACATTAAAACGATTTTACAAAGAAAAAGATAGAATAAGATTACAACCCGAAAATCCTAATATGGA